>NZ_JBSYHW010000009.1:0-60698 GCF_056108345.1 Cyanobium sp. NIVA-CYA 375
ATCAAGCAGAGACGCGGCAAAATTATCAATATTTCTTCGGTTGCTGCTGTGCTGGCACCTGTGGGCCATGCTGCCTACTCGGCCTCCAAGGGAGGCCTCAACTTGCTTACCCAGACGATGGCGGCCGAGTGGGCCCGTTACAACATCCAGGCGAATGCGGTTGCACCTACTGTGATTCTCACAGAGATGGGCCAGCAGGTGTGGGGAGAGGCCAATAAGGCAGAGCCGATGAAAGCGCGAATTCCCGCTGGACGCTTCGGTGAGCCATCCGAAGTTGCTGATCTAGTGCTATTCCTTTCATCCAATGCTTCCAACTTCATCTGTGGTCAAGTGATCCGTCTGGATGGCGGCCTGACTGCAGTTTGATATGTAAACGGGCGAATTGACTCACTCATGCAATCAAGCAAGAAATCTGAATACTTCCATGGCCGGAAGGGGTCTGAATGTGAATCGCAGAATGATCTCCTGGATCAACTCTGCCCCCACCCCATGACACTTGAGGCTTCCGAGGCCTGCTGTCACCGGCTGGCTGGTGTGCTCTTTCCCTGGGATGTAACCCGGGCCCTGGAACTGGCACTGCTGAAAACCTTTTGCGTTCCCTCGATCTCGGCGCTGCTGGCGCACACCGGCTTAATGGTGGCCGAGCTATTGCGTCACGGACTGGACAGCGCGCCAGGCGCGGCTGTGATCGACCGCATGAACCACATCCACGGCCACTACGCCATCACCAACGACGATTTCCTGTATGTGCTCTCCAGCTTCGTGGCCGAGCCGATCCGGTGGCTTGAGCGCTATGGCTGGCGTGGGCTCACAAACAAGGAGCGCGACCATCTGTTCCGCTTCTGGCAGGCGGTGGGGGAGCGGATGGAGCAGGAGATGTTCCGCTACGCCGCAAGCAACCAGAGAATTGTGGAGGCCACCCTGGCCCTGCGGCAACGCCTCGGCGGCGAGCCCTCGCCGCGCTTCTACTCGATGCACCCCACACCCAGCTACGGCCGCTGCTTTGCCCTCGAGCAACTGGGCCCGCCGCCGCTGTTACCGCAGTTGGCGCATCGCTAGCGGCTGCAGCACCAGATCGATCAGCACCACAGCGAAAATCAGGGCCAGGAGCTGCTCGGCGAGCGGTTCAACGGCAGCGGCCTTCATGCCCCCCAGGTGGGGCAGTTCCTCGGTGAGCGACACCGCGAGGGCCAGGGGCACGGCAGCGCGAAGCCCGCAGCCCGTCACGATCAGCCGCTCATTGCGGGGGAAGGCCGGCGGGCGCAGCACCACCCACACCCCCACCAGCCTGGCCAGGGGCAGCACCAGCGCCAGGGCCAGCCCCACCGGCAGCACCGCGACCAAGGCCTCCGGCTTCACCATCAGGCCAAGCAGCAGCAGCACCGTGAGTTCGGCGGCGGTGTTGAAGGGCTGCATCACCCGCCCCAGCGCCTGCTGCTCGAAACGAGCAATGCGATAACGGCCGTTGGAGAGACAGCCCCCGGCGATAAACACCGACAGCAGGCCGCCACCCCCCAGCAACTGGCCGAAGCCGTAGGCGACGAACGCCAGAGCGATCGCCACCAGCAGAAGCTGCTGGTCGGAGCGCACCAGCCAATCGATCAGGCGTGGAGCCAATCCGCCCACTGCCACGCCGGCCACCAGCCCGGCCAGCACATGCAGGGCCAGCTCTGCCAGTTGCTCCGGCAAGCGGCTAACTAGGGCGGCTTGCAAGGCCTCGTTTCCCCCATGGGCTTGGCCCTGCAGGATCGCCGAGGCAAACCCGAAGCCGAGCAGGGCCATCACGGTGCTGAGCGCTGCTTCGAATTGGAGCAGGTGGACCAGCGGGCCACGCACTCCGTGGCGTAGGGCCACCAGAAGATCCTCCAGGGCGCCGCTGTCGGTCGCCGCCAGGCAACACACCACTAACCAGACCACGGGCGCCGGCAGCCCTCCTGGCAGGGCAGGCGCCAGCAGCAGCAGCGCCATCCCCGTGATCCCCACCGTGATCAGCAGGCCCAGGGTGCCCAGCCGCAGGCCGGCGGCCTCCATGCCGCGGATGCGGCGCAGATCGGTGCGCAGGCCGGCATAGAAGAGCAGCAGCGCCAGGCTCACCCTGTGGAGCGTCTCGAGCTGCAAGGGGCCCAAGGGCTGGGCGCGGACCAGCAGATCGTTGGGGATGGCGAGGCCCAGCAGCAACACGGCCGCCGCCCCGGGCAGCCGCCAGTGTGCCGCCAGGCGATCGAGGGCCAAAGCAGCTAGATAGATCAGTCCCATGCCGAGGAAAAAGCCTCGCGGTAAGAGGGCCCCGGCCAGGTGGGCCTGCGTATCGGGCGAGGTTGTGAGCAGCATCAGCACCTGCTTCAGAACTCAATCCCCCGTTGGGCCTTCACCCCTTGCTCGCGGAAGGGGTGGCGCACCAGCTTCATCTCGGTTACCAGGTCGGCCCGCTCCAGCAGGGCCGGCGGCACGCCGCGGCCGGTGAGGGCCACATGGGTGAGCTCGGGCCGCAGTTCCAGCCCCTCGAGCACCTGTTCCACCGTCAGATAGCCCAGCTTGAGGGCCACGTTCACTTCATCGAGCACCACCAGCTTGCGGTGCCCGTCAGCCAGATAGCTGCAGGAGCGCTCCCAGGCCAGCTGTACTAGCTGACGATCGCGTTCGCGGTCCTGGGTTTCCCAGGTGAAGCCTTCGCCCAGGGCGTGCCAGGCCAGGGCGTCGCCAAACAACTCCAGGGCCTTGGCCTCGCCCGGCTGCCAGCCCCCCTTGATGAACTGCACCACCGCCACCGCGTCGCCGTGACCCAGGGTGCGCAGCGCCAGGCCAAGGGCCGCCGTGGTCTTGCCCTTGCCGTCGCCGGTGAACACCAGCACCAGCCCCTTCTCCAGGTTGCGCTCACCCACCCGCTGTCGCTGCACCTCCTGGCGGCGGGCCATGCGGCGTCGATAGCCATCAGCGTCTGCTTCCGGTGCCAGATCGCCGCCGGGGCCGAGCTCGGCAGCCACCGCATCGAGAGTCGACCCTGACACTGCGATGTCGGACTGGTTTGCGGCGCTATCGGGCTGGCTCACGGTGGGGCAATGGCACTGGCGGCACTCTGGCGCGCCAGGGCCGCATCCACCGCCTGCTGCTGGTCGCGTCGGGTGATCCAGTGGTGATAAGTGCGGGTATGAATAGCCACCGAGTGGCCCATCATCCGAGCCGCCACCGTGTCCGGTAGGCCGATGTGAACGGTGCGCACCGCCCAGGCATGGCGCAGGTCGTAGGGGGTGATCGGCAACTCGTAGCGGCGAAACTGCTCGGCCACCCGCCGGCCCACCTGCTGCAGAGTCGTGTGGCGCAGGTCGGTCGCCACTGGTGGCAGGGGGGGCTGGAGCGAGCCCAGTTGCTCCAGGCCGAAGTGCTCCACCCACTCCGGCTGGAAGGGCCACACCTGGTGCTCCCCGGTTTTGGAGGTGGGCAGAACCCGGATCACCCGGTCACCGCCAGAGGCCAGGGCCGAGAGGTCGGAGAAGAAGATCTCGTGGTTGCGCAGGCCGTAGGTGGCCATTAGGCCGTAGGCCAGGCGCCAGCGGGGATTGGGGATCTGGTCGACCAGGGCCAGGATCTGCTGATCGCCAGGCAGACGCCGGAACTGGGCTGCGTGCAGGCCGTAACCCGCTGCCCTCTCGCTCCAGTTCTCGGGCAGGGGCAAGCCCAGGTGGCGGGCCAGGGCCGCCAGGGCGGTGCCGCACTGCTGGCGGCTGCGGCTGCTGGCGGCATAGCTTTCTAGAGCCATCTCGAGCAAGGGCAGTCCCAGGGGCAGGTCTCGCTCGGCCGCAATCGCCGCCAGGCGCCGCAGGTAGGGCAGGTAGGCGCTGGTCCAGGTGGTGCGACAACCGGCGGGGTTGCGGCGGCGGCGGGGATCGGCAAAAAATGCCGCTTCGAAAGCTGCCAATCCATGGGGATCGCCAGCGGCGGGCTGAACAAGTGACAGTGGCGGTGACGGCCTCTGCGCTGGTCGAGCCCCCCAGGCACTCCAATCGAAGCGCCCTTGCTGCAGCTGACGCAAAACCTCTTTAAGCCGCTCCCTGGCCAGCCCAAGACCAGCAAGATCAGCTGGTAGCCCAAGACTGATGCGCTGCACCGGGTGCCGCCCCGAGCCCCGGCGGCAGGGCAGTGGCCCGCGCAGTCCCAACCGTTGGCCGCGCAGCTCTAACCGCAGGGAGACCCCGGCTTGGACCAAGGCTTGATTTGCATGGGCGAGGCCGAGCTGCAGGTTGGCCTCGGCTGCAATGGCAGCTGCATCTGCCAGATCCAGCTCCACCGCTGCTTTTGCCATGGGCCGAGCACAAAAGCTGACGTTCCAGCAAAGAAACTGACGTTATCGATCTACCGCCCTGGCCGCTAGGGGAGTAGCTGCAGCGTTACGCTCTCAATCTCTAAGCCGAGCGGAATGAGGGCATGGCCAAAGTTGGCGTGCTGCTGTTGAACCTCGGTGGGCCCGAGCGTATTCAGGACGTGGGGCCGTTTCTCTACAACCTGTTTTCTGATCCGGAAATCATTCGGCTGCCCAATCCAGCCCTTCAAAAACCGTTGGCCTGGTTGATCAGCAGCCTGCGGGCCGGCAAATCTCAGGAGGCCTACCGCTCCATTGGCGGAGGGTCACCGCTGCGGCGTATCACCGAGCAACAGGCCCGCGAATTGCAGAGCGAATTGCGCACTCGCGGCATTGAAGCCACCAGTTATGTGGCGATGCGCTACTGGCATCCATTCACTGAATCGGCAGTGGCTGACATCAAGGCCGATGGGGTGGAGGAGGTAGTAGTGCTGCCCCTCTACCCCCACTTCTCGATCAGCACCAGCGGCTCGAGCTTCCGCGAGCTGCAGCGGTTGCGCCAAGCCGACAGTGGCTTTTCACGGCTGCCGATCCGCTGCATTCGCAGCTACTACGACGATCCTGGCTACGTGGGTGCCATGGCTGGCCTGATTGCGCGCGAAATCCAGGCCTGCCCCGAGCCCTCAACGGCCCACGTGTTTTTCAGTGCCCACGGGGTGCCTAAGAGCTATGTGGAGGAGGCTGGCGATCCTTACCAAAAAGAGATCCAAGTCTGCGCCCAGCTGATCATGGAGCGCCTTGGTCATGATCTGGGCTTCACCAATCCCTCCACCTTGGCTTACCAAAGCCGGGTGGGTCCGGTTGAGTGGCTCAGGCCTTACACAGACGACGCCCTGCAGGATCTCGGCGCCGCCGGCGTGAAGGATCTAGTGGTGGTGCCGATCAGTTTCGTCAGCGAGCACATTGAAACCCTCGAGGAGATCGATATTGAGTATCGGGAGATAGCCACGGAGGCGGGGATCATCAACTTCAGGCGTGTGCCAGCCCTCGACACCACCCCGGCCTTCATCAATGGCTTGGCTGATCTGGTGCAGCAGGCCATGGCCGGGCCTGAGGTGAACCTCGACCAGGCCGCTGAATTGCCCAGCAAGGTGAAGCTCTATCCCCAAGACAAATGGGCCTGGGGCTGGAACAACAGCTCTGAAGTTTGGAATGGGCGTTTGGCGATGGTGGGATTTTCCGCTTTCTTGCTGGAGCTGCTCAGTGGCAAGGGACCCCTGCATGCGCTGGGCCTGCTCTGATCGCCGCTTAACGCAGGGCGGACTGCTCGCGGCGGCGGTTGTTTTCAGCGGCACCGCCTGCTGGCTGCTGCCCAGCTCGGCTGCACTGGCCCAGAGTCGTTGGCAGATGGGGGTTTTTCCCGTCACCAGCTTCCTGGCCTACACCAGCCATTTCGGCACCCGCACCGGCCCCTGGGGGCGGGTGGAGCCCCATTACGGCTTGGACATCGCCGCACCGATGGGATCGCCGATCCGCAACTGGTGGGCTGGCACAGTTCAGGACGTGATCAAAGACGGAGGCTGCGGTTTAGGGCTGGTGATTCGTTCGGGCGATTACGAGCACATCTACTGCCATTTATCCGGGCGGGTTTCAGGCGGCACCTACAGCAGTGGCCAGGTGCTGCTGCGCCAGGGACAGGGCGTACGCACGGGCCAACTAATTGGCCACGTGGGCATGAGCGGTCGCACTACGGGTCCACACCTGCATTGGGGCATGCGCCATAAAGGTCGCTGGCTAGACCCGGCCCAGATCCTGCGGGCCATGGCCGCTGACCGGCGCCAGCAACCAGGGCGGACAGCTGCGCCAAAAGCCACGCCGGCACCTAGGGTTATCACAACCAAATAGTCGCCAAATTGATTGGCCTGCAGCAGCAGTGACGCTGACATCCCTCACCTCTGCGGCCAAGTCCGCTCCCGCCACAACTAGTGGTGATGTCAATAGCGAAGCTTTTGCCTCCCAGAGAGTGAATGGCGGCTATGCCCTGATGGACGCCCTGCATCGCCATGGAGTGCGCCACATTTTTGGCTATCCCGGCGGCGCGATCCTGCCCATCTACGACGAACTGCACAAGGCAGAGTCCCGTGGCTGGCTGAAGCACATCCTGGTGCGCCATGAGCAGGGAGGCACCCATGCGGCCGATGCCTACGCCCGTGCCACCGGCAAAGTTGGCGTTTGCTTTGGCACTTCGGGGCCCGGCGCCACCAACCTGGTAACCGGCATCGCTACGGCCCAAATGGATTCGGTGCCCATGGTGGTGATCACCGGGCAGGTGCCGCGGGCTTCGATTGGCACCGATGCCTTCCAGGAAACCGACATTTTTGGCATAACCCTGCCGATCGTGAAGCACTCCTGGGTGGTGCGCGATCCCCGCGATATCGGCCGGATCGTGGCTGAAGCCTTTTTGATTGCAGCCAGTGGCAGGCCCGGCCCGGTGTTGATCGATGTGCCCAAGGACGTCGGCCTTGAGGAATTCGACTACACGCCCGTGGCCCCGGGTTCGGCGATTCCCGCAGGCTTCAAATTGCCACCCAGCCCAGACCCCGTTGCCGTTGCAGCGGCCCTGGCCTTGATCCGTCAAGCCCGTCGCCCCCTGCTCTACGTCGGTGGCGGAGCCATCAGCAGCGGTGCCCATGGCGCCGTGAAACAGCTAGCCGAACGCTTCCGGCTGCCTGTCACCACCACCTTGATGGGTAAGGGAGCTTTCGATGAGAAGCACCCCCAATCGGTGGGCATGCTCGGCATGCATGGCACCGCCTACGCCAATTTCGCAGTCACAGAGTGCGATCTGCTGATTGCCACCGGTGCCCGTTTCGACGACCGGGTCACCGGTCGGCTGGATGGCTTTGCGCCCCGGGCCCAGGTGATCCACATCGATATTGACGCGGCGGAGATGGGCAAAACCCGCCTGCCCGATGTGGCTTTGGTGGCCGATGTCCAGGCCGCGCTAGCAGCTCTTCTGGCCGCCTCAGCCCAGGACAGCTCGGAGGGTCGCACCGAGGCCTGGTTGCAACGCATCGACAGCTGGAAGCAGAACTATCCCCTGGTGGTGCCCGCCCCCGAGGGAGACATCGCCCCCCAAGAAGTGATTGTCGCCCTGAGGGAGCTGGCACCGGATGCCTTCTACACCACAGATGTGGGCCAACATCAAATGTGGGCCGCCCAGTTTTTACATAATGGCCCCCGGCGCTGGATCAGTTCGGCGGGCCTGGGCACGATGGGTTTCGGCATGCCCGCAGCCATGGGTGTGCAGACCGCCTTCCCGGATGAGCAGGTGATCTGCGTCGCCGGCGACGCCAGCATCCTGATGAATATCCAGGAGTTGGGCACCCTCAGCCAATACAACCTGCCGGTGAAGGTGGTGGTGATCAACAACGGCTGGCAGGGCATGGTGCGCCAGTGGCAGGAGAGCTTCTACGGCGAGCGTTATTCCGCCTCGGAAATGACCAATGGCATGCCCAATTTCGCGGCCTTAGCGGAAGCCTTCGGCGTTCTAGGCGTACGCATCGAAGAACGGGCCAACCTGCGCCAGCAACTCCAGGAGGCCTTTGACCATCCCGGACCTGCCTTCATCGATGTCAAGGTGCGCCGCAACGAGAACTGCTATCCGATGGTGCCCCCCGGCGCCAGCAACGCTCAGATGGTGGGCCTGCCATCCCATCCGGAGTTGGCAATCGACACCAGCCGCCACTGCCAGGCCTGCGGCAGCACTACCGAAAGCGCCCACCTGTTCTGCCCCAGCTGCGGCGCCAAACTTTGAGATGGCTCGCTGCATTGCTCACGGTTCTGCTGTTGTGGCCTGGAGCTGCCTTGGCAGCTGAGGTGCTGCAGGTGCGAGGAGCAACCCTGCTGCAGCTGGGCGACCAAAACCGCAGCTATACGGTTCAGCTGGCCTGTGTGGAGGTAGCTGAAGCTCAGCAGGCTGAGGCAGTGGCCTGGTTGCGCCAAGCCGTTCCTCGCCATACCCGTGTCAATTTGCGGCCGATGGGCCAAAACCAGGGAGTGCTTTTGGCAAAGGTTCAGCCGCTTGCTCCTGTGCGTGGCAGCAAAAGCCAAGCAGCAGATCTAGGCAGCGGTTTAATCGCAGCTGGTCTTGCCCAAGCCGAATCCCAAAGCAACGCCGATTGTGCCAACGTCGCAACCTGAATGCGGCCACTTATCTGCCCATGAGTCTGAATCGCACCGCCAAGGGCATCGTGCTGGTGCCCTCCCTGTTGCTGGGAGGTGCCTTCCTGGCGGCGGGGGTATGGAGTGAGGGCCCCGCGGCGAGCAATAAAACCCTGGCCCTTAGCTTGGGCGGGTTGCTGATGGCGGCTGGGCTACTGGCCCAACTCCTACCGGAGAGCAAGCCAGAGTCTGCCGACTCCGACTGATCTCCAGACAGAGGGCAAGCGGATTACTTCTTGGGCTGGGCCTTGGTGGCCTGTGCTGTGTATTGGGCGATCACTTCGTCTACGAATTTTTTATCGGCAGCGGTAATTTTGGGGTAACAGCCCTGCTTAACCCGGCCCACAATCTGCACAATGCTGCCGTTGACAATTTGGGCGGCTTCGAGCTTGCCGCTGCCGGCAATCTGACTGCCATGAACAGCGGTCACCACATAGGTGATCGCCTTGGCATTCGAGATCACAGCGTTCTGCACGGCCAATTTTTGCTCCACGGCCAGCTCACAGACGTTGACGGCGGCGGCAAGGGCCAGCGCGTTCATGGTCTCAAGGCTGATGGGTTTGGCAGCGGCAGCAGCTGCCCCAGGCGACTGGGCCAAGGCAGGGGCTCCCAGCAGGGCTGAAGTGCTGAGGGCGGAAGCGGCGATCCAGGCAAGGGAAAAGCGAGACACAGAAATCGGCGTGCAACGAAAATGCATCAGCCCACTGTGCCATCCATTTTGAACCGGCGGCAGGGGGTATCGGGCCTGCATCGCTGGCTTCACAGTTAAGACAATGCCCCAAGAAAGCGTCAGAGTTGGTTGGCGGCCGCCAACCACCCATGCCTTCCGCCGAGCTGCTCATAGTGCCGTTCGCGGCAGTTGGCATCGGGGCTATCGCCGAGGTTGGCGGCAAAAACGCCTCCCTCGGCGAAATGATCCGCGAGCTTGCCGGCAAGGGCGTGCGGGTGCCTGGAGGCTTCGCCACCACAGCTGCCGCCTACCGCCACCTGTTGCGCACCAATGGCCTCGACGGTCCGCTGCGGGCCCTGCTGGCGGGGCTTAATACAGAAGACCTCGCCGCTTTGCAGGCCGCTGGCAAGGCCGCCCGGGCCCTGCTGTTGAACGCCAGCCTGCCGGCCGATCTGAGCGCTGCAATCCTGGCTGCCTATCGAGAGCTGGCAACACCAGATGGCGTTTTGCCAGCGGTAGCGGTGCGCTCCAGCGCCACCGCCGAAGACCTGCCCGATGCCAGCTTCGCCGGCCAGCAGGAGACCTTCCTCAACATCCAGGGCGAGGCCGCCCTGCTGCAGGCCTGCCGGCGTTGCTACGCGTCGCTGTTCACCGACCGGGCCATCTCCTACCGCCAGCTCAATGGCTTTGACCATCTGGAGGTGGCCCTTTCGATCGGTGTGCAGCGCATGGTGCGCTCCGACCTGGCTTGCGCTGGGGTGATGTTCAGCATCGACACCGAAACCGGCTTCCGCGATGCGGTGCTGCTCACCGCCGCCTACGGCCTCGGTGAAAACGTGGTGCAGGGCGCCGTCAACCCCGATGAGGTGCTGATTTTCAAGCCAACGCTTGAGCAGGGCTTTGCGCCAATCCTCAGCAAGCGACTGGGCAGCAAGGCGATCCGGATGGTGTACGGGGAAGCGGGGATCACCGTGATCAACGAGCCCGTACCAGAAGCCGAATGCAACCGCTTCGCCCTCAGAGATGACGAGTGCCTCACCCTGGCCCGCTGGGCCTGCCAAATCGAGCGTCACTACAGCGCTAAGCGTGGTGCCCCCACGCCGATGGACATCGAGTGGGCCAAAGATGGCCTCACAGGCGAGTTGTTCATCCTCCAAGCCCGCCCGGAAACCGTGCAGTCGCGGCAGCAGCAGGCGGTGCTGCGCAGCTGGCACCTAGAGCCCCACAAAGCGGAAACCCTGGTGAGCGGCCGCGCCATCGGCGCCTCGGTGAGCAGCGGCGTAGCCCGGGTGATTAAAGATCCCGGCGAAATCAGCCGTTTTGAGGCTGGTGACCTTCTGATCACCGAACGCACCGACCCCGACTGGGAGCCGATCCTCAAGCGAGCCAGCGGCGTCGTCACCGACCAGGGCGGCCGCACCTGCCATGCGGCGATCATTGCCCGCGAGATGGGCATCACGGCCATCGTCGGCACCGGTGATGGCACCCAGCGCATCCAGGACGGCGATGCCATCACGATCAGCTGCTGCGAAGGCGATGTGGGCCGGGTCTACCGGGGCACCTTGCCGTTCACGCTGACGGAGCAGCCGATCACCGACCTGCCGGCCACCCGCACCCAAATCCTGATAAGTGTGGGCAACCCGGAGGAGGCCTTCAACCTGGCCGCCATTCCCTGCGATGGGGTGGGCCTGGCCCGGCTGGAGTTCATCATCGCCAATCACATCAAGGTGCACCCGCTGGCCCTGCTCCAGCCCGAACTGGTTGCTGACGCCCAGCAGCGGCAGCAGATAGCCCGGTTAACGGCCGGCCACACCAGCCCCGCCGAGTACTACGTGGATCTACTGGCCCAGGGCATGGCCCGCATTGCAGCGGCTTTCTATCCCAGGCCGGTGATCCTGCGCTTTTCCGACTTCAAGAGCAATGAATACGCGCGCCTGCTGGGGGGAGCTGCGTTTGAACCCAACGAGGAGAACCCGATGCTCGGCTGGCGGGGGGCTTCGCGCTACTACGCCCCCGCCTTCCGCGCTGCTTTTGCCCTGGAATGCCAGGCCCTTAAACGGGTGCGCGATGGCATGGGCCTCACCAATGTGATCCCGATGGTGCCCTTCTGCCGCACCCCCGAGGAGGGGGATCGGGTGTTGGCACAAATGGCCCGCTCCGGCCTGGTGCGCGGTGAAAACGGTTTGGAGGTGTATGTGATGTGCGAGCTACCCAGCAACGTGATCGCGGCAGAGGCGTTTGCCGAGCGCTTCGATGGCTTCTCGATCGGCTCCAACGACCTCACCCAGCTCACCCTGGGGCTGGATCGCGATTCAGCCTTGGTGGCTGAGTTGTTTGACGAACGCCATTCGGCCGTGAAGGCCATGATTCGCCTGGCGATCCAAAGCGCCAAGCGCTGCGGCCGCAAGATCGGCATCTGCGGCCAGGCCCCCAGCGACTACCCCGACTTCGCCCGCTTCCTGGTGGAGGAGGGCATCGATTCGATCAGCCTCAACCCCGACGCCGTGATCGCCACCCGTCTGGAGGTTGCCAGGATCGAGGCCAGCTTGGCCTGAGCTTCTCAGCCGATCCGCCGCAGCGACGGTCCCTGGCTGGGTTGAATCTGGGCCGGTAGCTGCTGGCTGCTGATCGACTCCAGGGTGGTCATGTTGTAGCTGGTGTAGGTCGTGCGTCCCGCGCCCTCACCCTGGGGCCAGAAGGCATCGATCACGGTGAGGGTCTGCACCGGAGCCGTGCTGTCCTGAATCCGGCGGCGCGGACCGCTGCCCAGGGCGCCGAGATTTAGCAGGTCCAGTTGACCCACCCGGCCTGGGAAGAAGGCGTGATGGTGGCCGCTGATGTAGGCATGGGCTCCTGTGCGCTCCAGCAGCTGGCGCAGGGCTTCGCTCTGCTGCAACACCTCGCCAGGCCGGTCCCGGCCCTGGCCTACGGCCAGCAGCGGCAGATGGCCAAGCACCAGCCGCAACCGGGCCGATTGGGCCTCGGGGCTGCGCAGCTGGCGCTCGGCCCAGGCCACCTGTTCGGCGGGCAGGGCGGCCGAGGAGGCATCCCACACCAGTAGGAACAGGTCGTGCTGACGCACGCTGTAAGCGAAGGGAAAGCGGCTGGCATCAATAAACTTGAGCCCCAGGGCGTTCTGCTGGCCGCGCCAATAGCGCTCCGCTTCCTGGCGATCGAGCTCAAATATGTACTGGCCCGCAGAGCGGGCGGAAGAGGCGTCGTGGTTGCCCATGGTGATCGCCACCGGCAGCCCCGCCCGCCGCAGTGGCGCTAGCAGCTGGCGGTGGAAGGAAGCCCACATGGCACTCAGGTGCACGCGGCTGAGGCCCTGCTTCTGCCCGGCCACCATGTCGCCGCCGCAGAGCACCAGATCGGGTTGCCAGCTGGGGATCAGTTCAACGGCCCGCAGCACCTCCGGCAGATAGCTGGTGGAGCCGTAGCTGCTGTTGAGATCGCTGATCGCCACCAGGCGCAGGTCGCCCCGGGGCGGCAGCAGCGGCTTAGCACTACCCCTAGGGGCGGCAGCGGCATCAGGGCGCAGGCCTGATACCGCCAAAGCGGTCACTCCCAAGCCAGCCAAGCTGAGGAAGCCACGTCGGGAGACGAAGGCACCAGGCCAGGTCACCATCTTCGGTGTGCTGCGCTGGAACATGCCCATGGTTTAGCGCCCCGCTCAGACCGACAGGCGCCAGAGCAAGGTGCCGTGGGCCGTGGCTCGCAGCACACAAAGGGCGGCCAGGGCCATGCAAAGGGGGCAGTGGGTAATCGACAAAGAATCGATGCCGCATCGGCCTCCAGCCTGGCAGCCCAATCCAATTTCAGGCGCAGTGGAGCCAATACTGCTGAAATAACGCCATGAATAAGCGCCCGGCTCCCGTCCAGGCGCCCCCCCGGGAGTCGGTAGTGCTGCGCCTGAGCGAATTGAAGCTGCCCCTCGACCACAGCGAGGCAGACCTGGCGGCGGCAGTGCTGAGGCGCCTGAGGCTCGCCCCCGATCAACTACTTGGGTTGCGGCTGGTTAAACGCAGCGTTGATGCCCGCAAGAGCGCGGCGATCACCCTTGTTTACAGCCTGGATCTGGATTTGGACCTTGATGCCCGGGCCGAGGCCCGGCTCCTGAAGCGCTTTGCCGGCGACCCCCACCTGCGGCCCAGCCCCGACACGACTTATCACCCCGTCGTAAGCGGAGCCAACGCAGCCAAGATGCGACCAGTGGTTGTGGGAGCTGGTCCCTGCGGCTATTTCGCGGCCCTGCTGCTGGCCCAGATGGGGTTACGTCCCCTATTGCTGGAGCGGGGCAAGGCGATCAAGCAGCGCAGCGCCGACACCTTCGGCTTTTGGAAGGGCAGCGCTGACTTCAATCCCGAATCCAATGCCCAATTTGGCGAGGGTGGGGCTGGCACCTTCTCCGACGGCAAGCTTTACAGCCAGGTGAGCGAAGCCAAGCCCTACGTGCGCAAGGTGCTTGAAGAGCTAGTCGCCGCAGGCGCTAACCCAGACATCCTCACCCTGCACCACCCCCACATCGGCACCTACAAGCTGGCCACTGTGGTGCGGGGGTTGCGCCAGCGAATCGAGGCCCTAGGGGGCGAGGTGCGCTTCGAGTGCCGGGTAGACGGCCTGGAGCTAAATCCCGTGGACCGCTCCATCGAGGGCCTGCAGCTCGATAGTGGCGAACGAATTGCCGCTACTCAGGTGGTGCTGGCCCTTGGTCACAGCGCCCGGGACAGCTTTGAGATGTTGAAAACCGCCGGCGTGGCGATGCAGCCCAAGCCTTTCGCAGTTGGTCTACGCATCGAACATCCCCAGAGCCTGATTGACAGGGCCCGCTGGGGGCAGGCCGCTGGCCACCCCCGCTTGGGTCCAGCGGAATACAAGCTGGTGCACCACTGCAGTGAAACAGCCAACCTGGGCCGCAGTGTTTACAGCTTCTGCATGTGCCCTGGAGGATTAGTTGTAGGGGCTACCTCGGAGCTCGGTCGGGTAGTAACCAATGGCATGAGCCAGCACACCCGCAATGAACGCAACGCCAACAGCGGCATTGTGGTGGGCATCGAGCTGGCCGATCTAGCGCCATATGGCGAAAGAGCCGGCGATCCCCTAGCCGGCGTTGCTTTTCAACGCCATTGGGAGGGTCGCGCCTTCGTTGCAGGTGGCTCCAATTACCAAGCCCCAGCCCAGCGTGTAGGTGATTTCATCGCCAACCGTCCCAGTTACGCTGCCACTGGGGTTATTCCCTCCTACCAACCAGGGGTTTGCTTCGGAACTTTGGCTGGCTGCTTGCCTGAGTTTGTGCTGACCGCGATCCGGGAGGCTCTGCCGGCTTTCGAACGCCGTATTCCCGGCTTCTTGATGGAGGACGCCCTGCTCACCGGCGTTGAGACCCGCACCTCATCGCCGGTGCGACTACCCAGAAACGAAACAACCCTGGAGTGTTGTAACACCCCAGGGTTGTACCCAGCCGGCGAGGGGGCTGGGTATGCCGGCGGGATCCTCTCGGCAGCGATTGATGGCATCAAAGTGGCCGAACAGGTGGCCCTAGCGATCACTCTTCCTCGTCCTCAGAACCCAGTGGCACCAAGCGGATCTGCTTCCTGCCCAACTTGATTTCAAACTCGTCTCCGGGCTTGAGATCAAGCATTGCTGTGTAGGCCTTGCCCACCATTAGGTTGCCATTGAACTGCACCTTGGTGTTAAAGCTCAGCTTGCGGCCGCCTTTGCCAGTTTTGGCGGCACCACCAAAATCGACGCCTTTTGCATTCAGGAGAGCTTCGTAGAAGGCTGTGAAATTCAGCCGTTCTGAACCGTCTTTTTTGTGGGAGACATAACCGCAAACGCGAACCAAGTCAGACTTGCTCACATCCCCGAGTTCTTTGACCTTGGCAAGAAGGTCAGCGCCAGTGAGCATTGATGAGAATTATGCAACTAACGCATTATTGCCTAGCAATAGGCCCGATTGCAAGCGAAGCAACCTGAATTTGATGCAAATCCAGCTCGAAACGGCGCCAAAACACTTGCCTTGACTGACATCAAGCTGAATGGTATCTCTGCAAGATTCAGTTCTGGGAAACGATTCCGCTCCACTGCACCGCTTTGACCTGATCGCGCCGCCACGAATGAAATAGCAGCGGTTCGCTGGCTGTGCAGAGGGGACAAATGCCAATTTGCGCTTTTGGCACACCAAGCCGCTCCAGTTGGAGCTGGGCTGCAAGGCGGATGTCAAGGCGGTCTCGCTTGGGGTCGGGGTCTGCCTGCAGAGCGCCGCACTGACGCAACTGATCAAGCAAGGCCGGCAGCTGGGCCGGATCCCCCGGGCGGGCGGCGGGAGGGTCCAATGCCGCCGCAACCTGCTCCGACACCATCCGCTCCACTTGATATGAGCGGCCGCCTATCGCCGGTCCTAGGGCCACCAGCAGGTCGGCCGGCCGGCTGCCGACTGCCTGCAGCTGATGCAGGGCGCGGCTGAGGATGCCCCCCGCCACCCCGCGCCAACCGGCGTGACAGGCCGCCACTCGGCCAGAAACGGGATCGGCGATCAGCACCGGGGTGCAGTCGGCGCCACAGGCCCAGAGGCTTTGGCCGCCGGCATCACTGACAAGACCATCAGCCTCGGGCCAGGGATCGGTGCCGGCCTGGCTAGCAGGCAAAACCAAGGCGCTGTGCACCTGACGCAGACGGTGCACACTCACTCCAGCGCTCACATAGGCCGCCAAAACCTCCGGCCCCCGTCCCTGCCACTGGCGTGTGAAAAACCCGTGCTCAAACGACTGGAGCAGATTGCACTGAAGGTAGTAGCCCCCGTAGGTGCCGACCCAGGTCCAGCCGGACAAGGCATTGAAGTCCCGGTCGGGACGATCAAAGGGGGGATCAACAGCTTCGGCCATGGGGCGTCAGGCGTCAGGAAGGTCGCGCAGCAACCAGAAGCCCTCGAAACGCTCGTCCTGTTCACTGGCTTGCACAGCGAGAAACTGCATGCCACCAGCCTGCTGGCGGGCGGCAGCGAAAGCGTCTGTTGCCGCCTCAGCCTCTTCAGCCGGCAAGTTGGTCAGAAGCCAGCGATCTTCAAGGCCGGCCTCGAGCACCAGTTGTAGGCCGCTGATCTCCAGCCGCACGGGTTCGAGCCCAGCCAGCCAGCCGGCTAAGGCCAGGGCCCGTGCGGCGCTGAAAAGACGAATGCCCGGCACCGGCACCTCGTGGGATAGCCCATCTGGTAAGGGCACAAGACCGGCAAAGCCGAGATCCCACTCCGATGCGGCGGACAGGACGCCCAAAGGCAAGTTGGCCCAAGCCCAATTATCGCCCCGTGCCGCTTCCGGCAAGGGCACGGCAATCGGACGCAGCGGCTGGGGGGGTGGGGCTAGGGGGCCTGCCATGTAGCCAGGCTCCTGGGGGTACACCAGACGCTCCCGCTCCTGCAGCCAGCTCACTAGGGCGTAGGTCCGGCGGCTGGGCACCAGCTCCAACCCCAGCCCCTCGGCAGCCCGCTGCACCATGGTGCGCATCGAGGCACGCCAGCAGCGCAACCGCCGCGGCGGCCCAAAACCCTGCTTGGCAGCATCTTTAAGTGCCGCCTCTAAAGACTCTCTCAACCAAATCGAATTGACACTTGTGGCTGGGCAGGCCTGAACCCAGCGGAAGCAATTGCTCGGTACCCCAGCAGGCTCGGCCATCTCTGGGGTGGAACAGATCAGCAGCTCCCAGCGTTTCTTGCCATCGGGCTCGAGGATGGGACGGGAGTAGTAATCAAGCTCCCAATCCAGAGCGGCCTGGCTCATCCGGCTGCTTGCTCCTGCTGACGCAGCACGGAGCGCGCCCGGTTAGCCCGGTCGACGGCTTCGGCCATCACCTTGTCACGATCGATCAGCAGTTCACCAGGCTGCCCCTCCAGGAGAGCCGTATTGAGGGCGATGCGACCCCGGCCGGGATCCAAATCGGTGATCAGGGCTTTGACTCGGTCTCCCTGGCCAAACACCTCACGCACATCTCGCAGCTGACCGCCGCTAATCGCCGATTGGTGCAGTAGACCACTCACACCGCCGAGATCGACAAACAAGCCATAGGGCTTGATCGCCACCACCTGGCCTTCGACCAGCTGACCCACCTCCAGGTTTTGGAACAGGGCTGCAGTGGCAGCTTTCTTCTCCGACAACACTAACTTGCGGGTCTCTGGATTGACTTCTAAGAAGGCGGCACCAAGGGTTTTGCCCACAAGAGCTTCGTGGTTTTCGCCCTCCTGCAGCTGGGAGCGGGGGATGAAGCCCCGCAAACCCTCGAGGTCGCAGGTGACACCGCCTCGGTTGAAGCCATTCACTTTCACCTGAACCACCTTGCCCTCTTTCTCCAAGAGCCGCACCTTCTCCCAGCTCTGACGCAGGGCCAGGGCACGGGCGCTGATGGTCACCATGCCATCGGCGTTTTGTTCGCCGGTGACGAGCACATCCACCTCAAGCCCCTTCGGGAAGGTCTCCTTGAGGTTGGTGATCACCCCCAGACCGCACTCTTTCTTGGGCATGAAACCCGGCGCCTTGCCGCCGATGTCCACGTAAACGCCATCGCTTTCAACGCCGATCACGGTGCCGCGCACCACCTCTCCAGTGGTGCCATGGGGCTCGTGGTCATCGAGAGCCGCCAGAAAGGCTTCTTCGTCAAAGTCGAAATCGTCGACGCTCCGTGCCGCGGGCTTGGTGCTGGGCTCTCCGGCAACAGCAGCCTTTGCTGCACGCTTCTGGCTGGGGTCAGGGCCCAACAGATCGGCCATGGTGAGGCCCTCCATGGACCCCAGGTCAAACAGCTCGTCGTCGTTTCGGGCGAGAGCGGCGGCAGGTGCAGCAACCCGGTTAAGGGGAGCGAGCTGAGAGGGAGCCTGGGGAGCTGAGGCAAGCGCAGACTCGGTCGCAGCAGGTGCCGGGGCGGGCTCGTCCTTGCGGATCATCAATACCTGGGGCGGCTTGCGCAGGGGCGCAAGCGGCTGGGGGCGCGCAGGACCTGGGCGGGCAGGGCCAGGGGGCACGGGCCGGGACGAGGATGAGGGCGGTTGACTGCCGGTACCGGCCATCTCCACTCGGGGAATGAGAGCCCCACACTGTAGAGACAGGCTTAAAAAAAATGCCCCACCAGCGCCACCTTGAGCAGCTGGCCTGGCCCCAGGTTCAGCAGCTTGCAGCCCAATCGGGAAGCACGGTGGTGTGGCCCTGGGGCTCGGTCGAGCAACACGGGCCCCAGCTGCCGCTCGGAACGGATGGCCTGTTTGCCGAGCGAGTGCTGGACGCAGTTTTGGCAGCGCTGGAGCCAAGCCTGCCGATCGTGCGGCTACCGCTGCAGAGCATCGGCTTCTCACCCGAGCACCGCAGTTTCAGTGGCACTCTCAGCCTCCCCCCCAAGCTGCTGATCGAGCAACTAGTGGCCGTGGGCCATGAACTGGCCAATACCGGTTTTCAGCGCCTGGTGTTGCTAAACGGACACGGAGGCCAAATAGCCCTGCTGCAAACTGCCGCCCGCCAGTTGCGGGCCGAGCGCCCCGAACTGGCCGTGCTGCCCTGCTTTCTATGGAGTGGTCCCGAGGGGGTCGCCGAGCTGATCCCCGAGCCGGAGCGCTCCGACGGGCTGCACGCCGGCTTAGCGGAAACAAGTTTGATGCTGCACCTTGCCCCCGAGCTGGTAGGCGATCAGCGTCCATGTGATGGCAAACAAGGTGCGGCCATCCCCGCAGGCTGGAGCCTGGAAGGGGCCGCCCCTCTTGCCTGGCTTAGCCAAGAACTCAGCCACACCGGGGTGATCGGCGATGCTCGCGGCGCTTCTGCCGCCCTGGGGGCCAAACTTTTTGACCTGTTGGTGGCCGGTTGGCAGCACCGTTTCGAAACCCTGCTGGCAAGCACCTGGCCAGGCCAGGGGGCGGCCAAGGTTCGGTAGGGGGTGGTTACAGTCGAGCAATCAGATCCAACCGCATGGTCGACATGGCAGTTCTTGCTCCCACCAGCATCTCCGAAGCGTTTTCCGCCGACCAGCTTCCCGACTTCAGTACCGACGCTTACAAGGACGCTTACAGCCGTATCAACGCGATTGTCATAGAGGGCGAGCAGGAAGCTCACGACAATTACGTGTCGATCGGCGGACTGCTACCCGATCAAGCCGAAGAGCTCACCAGGTTGGCCCGCATGGAGCTGAAGCACATGAAAGGCTTTACAGCTTGCGCAAACAATCTCGGCGTCACAGCCGATATGCCCTTTGCCAAGGAGTTTTTCTTCCCCCTGCACGATAATTTTCAGAAGGCGCTTGCAGATGGCAAGGTGACAACTTGCCTGCTAATTCAGGCGATCTTGATTGAGGCATTCGCGATTTCGGCATACCACATCTACATACCTGTGGCTGATCCGTTCGCGCGCAAAATCACCGAGGGTGTAGTCAAGGATGAATACACTCATCTCAATTACGGGCAGGAGTGGCTGAAGGCCAATCTCGAGACCGTCAGAGATGAACTGGTGCAGGCCAACAGAGAAAATTTGCCCCTGGTGCGCAAAATGCTCGAGCAGGTTGCAGGCGATGCGGCGGTTCTGCACATGGACCAGGAGGATTTAATGGCTGATTTCCTCAGCTCTTATCAAGAAGCTCTGCTAGAGGTTGGTTTCACCTCCCGGGAGATTGCCAAAATGGCAGCCGCAGCGCTGATCGGCTGAAGCCATCTGCCATGGCTGTCGTGGCAAGATGTAGTGTCCGCGACATCCTCTGGGGCAGTTCATGTTCGGCTTGATCGGGCACTCCACAAGCTTTGAGGCGGCCCGTGCCAAGGCTCGCACCCTTGGTTTCGAGGAATTTGCTGATGGAGACCTCGATGTGTGGTGCAGTGCTCCACCCCAATTGGTAGAGCACCTTCAGGTCACCAGTGCCACGGGCAAGACCATTGAAGGCGCCTACATCGATTCCTGTTTCGTACCAGAGATGCTGAGCCGGTTCAAAACGGCACGGCGCAAAGTGCTTAGCGCCATGGAACTGGCTCAGAAAAACGGGATTGACATCACTGCCTTGGGCGGATTCACTTCAATCATCTTTGAAAATTTCAACCTGCTCAAGGAGCAGCAAATCCGCTCTACCACCTTGGAGTGGGAGCGATTCACTACCGGAAACACCCACACCGCATGGGTTATCTGTCGCCAGGTGGAAACCAATGCCCCGGCGCTCGGCATCGATCTAAGTCAAGCCCGGGTCGCAGTCATCGGCGCCACCGGCGATATCGGTAGCGCTGTTTGCCGCTGGCTGAGCCAGCGCACGGGAGTCAAGGAGCTTTTGCTGGTGGCTCGCCAGCCCCAACCACTGCTGGATTTACAGCAGGAGCTTGGCGGCGGCCGAATCCTCAAATTAGAGGAGGCACTGCCTGAAGCCGATGTGGTGGTGTGGGTGGCCAGCTTGCCCCAAACCCTGAGCATCGATGCCGCCAATCTCAGGTCGCCCTGCCTGATGATTGATGGCGGCTACCCAAAAAACTTAGACACCAAGGCCAGTGGCACCGGCATCCATGTCTTGAAAGGCGGCATCGTTGAATTTTTCAGCGACATCACCTGGCAAATGATGGAAATGGCTGAGATGGACAATCCAAAACGTCAGATGTTTGCCTGTTTCGCCGAGGCCATCCTGCTGGAGTTCGAGGGTATCCATACCAACTTCAGCTGGGGGCGAAACAACATCAGCCTCGACAAGATGGATTTGATCGGCGCCGCTTCCCTGCGCCATGGCTTCCAGGCCTTGGGTCTATCTGCCCAGATCGATTCCACCCCGGCCCTGACTACAGCCTGAATTCGCCTCGTCCCCTTGCCCATCCCCGCCATGGCCAGCCGCGCCTTGCTGGAGTTCGAAAAACCCCTGGTTGAGCTCGAAGAACAGATCGAGCAAATCCGCCAGTTGGCTCGTGACTCGGAGGTGGATGTCAGCCAGCAGCTGCTCCAACTCGAGACCCTTGCCACTAGGCGCCGCAAGGACATCTTCGATGCCCTAACGCCTTCCCAGAAGATCCAGGTGGCTCGCCATCCCCAGCGGCCCAGCACCCTGGATTTCATCCAGGTGATCACCGACGAGTGGCTGGAGTTGCATGGCGACCGACGGGGCAGTGACGACCGGGCCCTAGTGGGCGGGGTTGGCAGGATCGGTGAACAGGGGGTGGTGCTGCTCGGACACCAAAAAGGGCGCGACACCAAGGAAAACGTCGCCCGGAACTTCGGCATGGCATCCCCAGGGGGCTATCGCAAAGCGATGCGCCTGATGGAGCACGCCGATCGCTTTCGCCTACCGATCCTGAGTTTCATTGATACGCCGGGGGCCTACGCGGGTGTGCTGGCTGAGGAACAGGGGCAGGGTGAGGCGATCGCCGTAAATCTGCGCGAGATGTTTCGACTGCGGGTGCCGATTTTGGCCACGGTGATCGGTGAAGGCGGATCTGGCGGTGCTCTGGGCATCGGCGTAGCCGACAGGTTGCTGATGTTCGAGCACAGTGTTTACACAGTGGCCAGCCCGGAAGCCTGTGCCTCGATCCTGTGGAGGGATGCAGGCAAGGCCTCTACTGCCGCTGAGGCTCTCAAGATCACAGGTCCCGATCTGTTGAAGCTCGGCGTCATTGACCTGGTGTTGCCCGAGCCTTCCGGCGGCAACCACTCGGCTCCTCTCCAGGCCGCTGAAACCCTGAAAGCAGCCCTGCTAGAGCAACTCAGCGAACTGCAGGGCCTGAGTGAATCCCAATTGGTCGAGCAGCGCTATGCAAAATTTCGCCGTATGGGAAGAGTGCTCGACAGCGAGTCCCCAATTACCTCCCCCAGCTCTTAAGATTTGCTTTATGTACCGTTGCCTCCCTGAAACTGCCTTTGCCTGATTCCGCACCTGTAGCTCTGATCACCGGCGCCTCCAGAGGCATAGGTGCCGCAGCAGCACGCAAGTTTGCCGCTGCTGGCTACGACTTGCTCCTACTGGCCAGGAGCAAGTCCGATCTCGAGAGCCTTACGACGGCGTTAGCTCCCAGTGGCAGGAGAGTCGAATCCATCGCTCTAGACTTAGCCGAGCCAGCCACTATTGCCCCAGGACTGGAAGACCTCTGCAGCAGAGGGCTTACTCCTACAGTTGTGATTAATAACGCTGGGGTTGCCTACACCGGTTCTCTGGCATTGATGCCACTGGATCAATGGCAACGGTTGATGCAGCTGAATCTCACTGCTGTATTTCAGGTGTGCCAGTCGCTGCTGCCTCGACTGAGGGATGCTGGCGGCGGACACATCATCAATGTGAACAGCCATGCAGCCCACCAAGCCTTCCCGGACTGGGGTGCTTACTGCGTAAGCAAGGCAGCCCTCGTCTCGCTCAGCCGATGTTTTGCCGTCGAAGAGCGCCCCTCTGGCATACGGGTCAGCACTCTCACCCTGGGTGCGGTAAACACGCCTCTCTGGGAGAGCGAAACCGTCCACAGCACGTTCGATCGCCGTGCCATGCTTGACGCCGATAGAGCAGCTGAAGCCCTGCTGTACTTGGCCCAGCAACCCTCCGCCTCAGTGGTGGAAGATCTCACCCTTATGCCGGCCGCCGGCGCGCTTTAAGCCTCCCTATGACTACCACCCTGCCGTCCAACCGTCCTTCGGTCACCAGTGCACCTGACGCAGCCCCCCTGCCCATAAGTCTGCGAATCCGTGAGCGTCTTGACGCAGCGGGAGTTGCCTACCTCGCAAACGACAACATCGCTGACCACCTCCGCGATGGTGAGCTTGAGCAACTAGAGATTGAGGTTGCCGGCAAAGTTCGTGAGTTACTACGTAGTCTCGTCATTGATATAGACAAAGATCATAACACCGAGGAGACCGCAGAGCGGGTCGCCCGCATGTATTTGCATGAAGTCTTCAAGGGCCGCTATCATGAGCAGCCAAAGATTGCCAGTTTTCCTAATGTCAAAAAGCTTGATGAAATTTATACCGTAGGGCCTATTACTGTTCGCTCGGCCTGTTCGCACCACCTAGTTCCAATTCTGGGTAATTGCTGGATTGGCATTAAGCCAGGTGACCGAGTGATTGGCCTGTCTAAATTTTCCAGAGTTGCCGACTGGGTATTTTCTAGGCCCCATATTCAGGAAGAAGCAGTAATAATCTTGGCCGATGAGATCGAGCGCCTTTGCGAGCCTCAAGGTCTTGCGATTCTTGTTAAAGCTCAGCACTACTGCATGAAATGGCGTGGTGTCAAAGAACCTCAAACCAGCATGGTCAACTCAGTAATGCGTGGAGATTTCCGCCTCGACCCCAGTCTCAAGGCTGAATTCTTTGAGTTGGTTAAGCAGCAGGAATCCCTGCTTTCCACCTAAGCAGCTAGCTCTGGTGGAAAGTTGCCTAACCTTGTAATTAGTCGCCTTTGGCAATTGGCTCCTTAAGGATTACCTACGGGGCCGATGGCAGTAGAAGCTTGGCGTCTAGCTCCACCTCCGGGGTCTGATACTGCAACAACCACCATCACCTGGGCCGAAACGTCTTGGGGTTGCAATAAGTAGGTGGGCCCAGCGGCGCCGTCAATTAACAACCATTGGCTGGCGCCCGGATTACGCCGGTACCAGTGAAAGGCAGATGGTGGCAAGGAGGCCAGCAGATCGGCTGCTGCCACCGCCTGCAAAACTGCACCTTGCACGGCCTCACCTTGCAATACCAGTTGCTGCAATCCGTTGATCTGCTGTTGAACCGCACTCTCCTGTTGCAGATCTGAATTGATCTGCTGGCGTAGGGCGCGGATTTGGGCCTGGGGGTCGGCACTCACGCCCGGCACACAGGAAAGCTGACCGTCCACCAACTGGCAGCCCACCAGGTCCTGGGAACGGGCCGCTGGCAGCATGGCCAGGGCTACACCCCAGCCGAGGGCCAGGGCCAGGGATCCGGTCAAATGGGAGGGGCGTAAAAGTGCAGATCTACAGAACAAACCCACTAGCCAGGTGCAAGACCATCCGATCTTGGCGGGGAAGGCGCAGTAAGGCCAGCAGCACGCACCGCTGCCACCAAAGTTGCCACCTGACCAAGATCCTTATTGCCTGGGCTGCGCTCCACGCTGCTGGAGGCATCCAGGCCTGTGGGGGTTAATCGAGTCAGCAGTTCCGGTACCCGGTCGGCCCGAATGCCCCCGGCCAGCCACCAGGGAATAACTGGCGTAAATCCCTGGAGCCACTCGATCGGGATGCGGTGGCCGGTGCCACCCAGCTGATCGGGGACCCAAGCATCGAGAAGCAGGGCATCCACCACCGGCGCGTATTCAACGGCCCGCTGTAAATCCTCGGGGCTGCGGATCCTCAGCGCTTTCCAAAGTTCACAGCCCAAGCGGGCGCGCAGTTGGGCGCATTGCTGCGGCGTTTCCGAGCCGTGCAGCTGCACTACGGCATGGCCCCGGCCTGCTTCCAGTTGCGGCCAGAGCTTCTGCGGAGGATCGGCTACCACCAGCACACCCCAGCAGCCAGGCGCCGCAGCCCGCATCGCCCCAAAAAGCGCCTGTCGGTGTTCAGCCTCCAGGAAGCGAGGCGAGCCCGGCACACCGATCACACCGATCGCATCCACACCTAAGTGGGCCACCGCTGCGGCTTGGCCAGGATTCCGTAATCCGCAGATCTTCAGCAAGCAGGGGGCCATGGCACGGGCAAAGGCCGTTGCCCCCTTTCTAGGATCAGACACCAAGACAGAGAGCAGTGGGAGAAGGCTGGCAAATTTTCAAAATTCGGGGAATTCCCCTACGAATTCACCCCAGCTGGTTTGTGATCCTGGTGCTTGCCACCGCGGCCTTCCAACAGCAATACAGCCTCACCCTTAAGGATCCTGTGAGTGGTGGCTTGCTTTGGGGTCTGGGTTTGGTCACGGCAGTTTTGTTGTTCTTTTCGGTGCTGCTGCACGAACTGGGCCACTCCCTAGTGGCCCTGGCCCAAGGGGTGGAGGTACGCAGCATCACCCTGTTTTTGCTTGGCGGAGTGGCCAGCGTCGAGCGCGAGTGCAGCACCGCACGCGGCGCCTTGCTAGTCGCCGCAGCGGGCCCGGCAGTGAGCCTGGTGCTGGGTCTTGGCCTGCTGGCCGCAACCCATCCAGCAGACCATCTCTCTCCCCTGCTTGGCGCCATGGTGTCCGAGCTGGGAACCCTCAACCTGGTGCTGGCCCTGTTCAACCTGCTGCCGGGCCTGCCCCTTGATGGTGGCCTGATCGTGAAGGCCCTTGTATGGCAGGCCAGCGGTAGTCAGCGGCGCGGCGTAGAGGTGGCCAACAGCTGCGGCCGCTTCCTCTCCCTGCTGGCCATTGGCATAGGCATCGTGCTGTTGCTGCGCGGAGGTGGCCTCAGCGGCGCCTGGTTGATGCTGCTTGGCTGGTTTGGGCTTGGGGCATCGCGCAACCAGCATCAAATGCTTGCCTTACAGAAAACGCTCAAAGAACTCAAGGTACGGGATGCTGCTGGGCGGCGGTTCCGGGTGCTGGAGGCGGCAGGCCGTCTGCGGGAGCTAAGCCAGCTGCGGGTCTCCCAGGCCAGCGAAGTCGACCAGGGCGACTGGCTGCTGGTGTGCGATCGCGGCCGCTGGCAGGGCTTCATCGATGACGCGCCGCTGCAACAACTACCAGTGCAGCGTTGGGATACGGACAGCATCGGCGATCACATCCAGCCACTTTCAAGCCTTCCCTCTATCCGGGAATCTGCACCGCTATGGCAGGCGGTGCAGCAGCTCGAAGACAGCGGCCGCAACCGTCTGCTCGTGCTCAGCCCCGCTGGACTGCCTTGCGGCACGATCGAACGCCCCGAGCTCGGTGAAGCGGTGCTTGCCAAGCTGGGACTCCGCCTACCAGCACCCTTGCTTGAGGCGGCCCGCCGCCAAGGCACCTATCCGCTTGGCCTCGCCCTGTCCCAGGTGGTGCGCTCCATGGTGGCTTCTGGCGAGGCAAGGGAAGACGAACCAGCCACCACCAGTCGGTAGCTGGCCTCGGTCGAAGTAATCCGTTCCCATTCCTCGTCGCTGAGGGGATTAATCCTGCAACCCGCAGCAGCCACAGGCAGACAAGCTTGGGCAGATTTGATCAAACGCAGCTCCAGCTCAGCGCGGTCAATGGGCAGGGCTGGTAATCGAGGTGGCGGGTTGCCAAATACAAGCTGCCAGAGGTCAGCGGGGGGATCAAGCAGAATCGAGCCGTGCTGTAGCAGGCAGCCGCTGCGCCAGAGCTGGGCGCTGCCGATCCGCTTGGCGCCGCATGCGTGTACCAGATCGGCGGCCGTACTGGTTGCAAAGCAGCTGCTCGGTTGCGTGCTGACGGCCTGGCGGCCTGCCTGCAATGGCAGGCCCAATGTGGCAAAGCAATCGACCAGCCAAGCGCAAGCCCGGCTGTACGCCTGCAGACGCGACAAGGGGGGGTCAGGCCACACCAGTGCGTAGGTGAGTTCTCCGGCGTGGAGCACGGCACGGCCGCCACTGGGACGCCTCACTAAATCAACAATTCCCGCCGCCGCCAGCCCCTGCCAGTGGGGTTCGATGCAGCGCTGGTGAAACCCCAGCGACAGGGTCGGCCGCTGCCAGGAGTACAGCCGCAAGGCCGGGGCCCTTTGTTCCAATAGCAGGACGTCTATCGCCATGTGCGTTGCACCGCCAAGGCAGCTGCTGGATAGCAACCGCAGGGTTGGTGTAGGAGATGCTTGAAGGTCGTTCATTACCCAATGGTTGGCCGGATGCTGTGGAGCCTGTTGCCCTATCTGCCCCTTGGCCTGTTAGCTGGGCTGCTATCTGGCTTTCTTGGCATCGGGGGCGGGCTGGTGTTTTCGCCCTTGTTGCTGCTAGCGGGACTAGATCCCCACCAGGCCCTGGCCACCAGCACTCTGGCGATCGTGCCCACCACCCTGGGTGGCACCTGGGCCCACCTGCGCAACCGCAGCCTCCCATGGAGTGGGGGTCTGGCAATTGTGCTGGGCGCCAGCCTTGGTGCCGGCCTGTTCAGCCAGGTGGGACTGGTGCTGCATGGCTGGATGTTGCTGGCATTGCAATCGTTGATGTATGGAGGGCTGGCCTTGAGCTTTCGCCCCCCCACAGCGCAGGCTGCCATCAACACCCCAGACTTGAAGCTGGCGGGTTTGGCGGCCACGGGCATGGTGGCAGGCATGGCCACCGGCTTGCTCGGTCTCGGCGGTGGCCTGGTGATGGTTCCCTTGATGGTGCAGCTGATGCAGGTGCCGATTCACCTGGCGATCCGTTTCAGCACCTTGGCGGTGCTGACCTCGGCTTCGGTGGCCTCAACCACCTTCATGCTGGATGGCCGCGGCATAGTGCCGATCGGGCTGGCTCTTGGAGCAACTGCAGCAATTACTGCCGGCTGGTCAGCCGACAGACTGGACAGGATTAGCAACGCCAAGTTGGCGTTGCTGCTGCGGGCGCTGACCATAATCCTTGCGGTTGATAGCGGTCGACGCGCCCTGTCCTTGCTGTTAGCCCAACCGAGCTGAAAGCGGCGCCCAGAATCCCTCATCCAGCTCGTAGCCCAGCACAGCAGCCATTTGGGCCAGGCCTTGACGGCAACTCAGGCCATGGAGGCGCGCCCAAGCATCAAGGCTGAAAAGCCGGTGGGTAATCCAGAGCTCCAAGGACTCGGGGGCAAAACGGATTCCCTCTGTGCGGCTGAATTGGTGGGGCAACACCATCGCCACATGGCGGGTGAGTTGGCCGCCACTGCGCTCCAGCAACAGAGGCAGCCAGGGTGCTTCTGCGTCAGCCCGGAGGGACCAAAGCCGCAACTCGGCAATCTCAGATAGCTCCCGCGGGTCATCGTCGGCTCGGGGCCAGTGGAACAGAAGCTCCAGCGAGCCGGCCTGCTGAACCAGGGCCGCAGGGCCAAGACGGACCCAGGGCTGGAGAGCGGCAAGATCCAACTCGCGGATCTGGCGCTCGGAAATTTCCACAGAGGCCATCAAGAGCTGTGACAGCAGGGCGGGTGAAGCTGGACCGTAGCCACTGAAGGGCAAAGAATGGGGCGAATCCTGTTGCTTACAGCTCTCCAATGGTTTCCACTCTCAGCCTGGCCGAAGTGCTGATTGCCCTGGTGGTAGCCGCCCATGCAGGCGTGCTTGCCGTACGGCTCTGCTTCAGTCTCTACAAAGCTTGAGGAGCTGCAGACGCCCCCTTGGCAAAACGGGGCTGGCCAGCTAGAAGCGTGCAGGACCCAGCGGGGTTCGATCCTCTGGTGTTTCCATGCCGCTTCGCGCACCACGCAACTCCAACGCCCGGCACAAGCAGCCTTTGCAGCCAGAGCCAAGGCCTGGCTCGCGGCCTGAATCCCGGATTATTTCTGGTGGCGAAGCAGCAGCACTTCAGGCTCTCTCAAGCGAGCGCCAGGAACTGCTCTGCAGCCTGATCGGCCTATCCCTCAAAGTGGGCCTTGTGCTGGTTGCCGGCGTCAGCTTGGTGCGGCTTGCCTCTGCCTATCAGGAGCGGATGGAGCGCCAGGGTGAGTTAGCTGCGGTGCTCGACCTAGAGCAAGCCAAGCTCTCCAAAGCACGCGAACGCTTTGACCACTTGTTCATGGTGGCAGGGGAACAACGCCTGATCCGCGAGCAAAATCAGTGGATTGCCCCTAACCGCCTGCGGGTGGTTTGGCAGCAGACCACCCCGTAAGTTGGGGCCCTGTCTCAACAAGCTTGATGGCCTCAGCTGCTGGCGCCGGAACGGTTTTGATCACCGGCACCACCTCGGGGGTGGGCCTCAATGCCAGCAAGGCCATGGCCGAGCGCGGCTGGCATGTGGTGACCGCTAACCGAGATCCCGTCAAGGCCGCTGCTGCCGCTGCCAGCCTAGGAATCCCTCCGGATCAGCTCAGCCATCTGCGTTTTGATCTCAGCGATCTCGACAGCGTGCGGGTGGGAGTTGAAACATTGGTGGCGTCCCTTGGACGACCTCTGGACGCACTTGTGATCAATGCGGCCGTCTACAAACCCCGCTTGAAGCAGCCCGAGCGCTCGCCCCAGGGCTTCGAGATATCGATGGCCACCAATCACCTCGGCCAATTTTTATTGATTCAGTTGCTGCTTGAAGATCTGCAGCGCTCCAGCCATCCCTCACGGCGAGTGGTGATTCTCGGCACCGTGACGGCTAACTCAAAGGAACTAGGCGGCAAGATTCCGATCCCTGCGCCAGCCGACCTAGGCGACTGTGCCGGGTTCAAGGCCGGATTCAAGCCCCCCATTGCCATGGCCAATGGCAAGGCCTTCAAGCCTGGCAAGGCCTACAAGGACAGCAAACTCTGCAACATGATTACGACTCAGGAGCTACATCGTCGGCTCAATGAAAACACTGGAATTGTGTTCAGCTCGCTCTACCCAGGCTGCGTTGCCGACTCTCCCCTATTTCGCAGCACGCCGCGGGCATTTCAAACGATCTTCCCCTGGTTTCAAAAGAACATCACCGGTGGCTATGTCAGCCAAGCTTTGGCGGGGGAGCGGGTCGCCCAGGTGGTGGCCGACCCGGATTTTTCCGCCTCAGGGGTTCACTGGAGCTGGGGTAACCGCCAAAGCAAAGGCTCTCAGCAATTCAGCCAGGAGCTCTCAGACAAGGCCAGCAACCCTGAAACTGCACAGACCTTGTGGAATGAATCGATGAAGTTGGTGGGGCTTGTCCCTGACTAGAAGCGGCGACGGAAGGCGTCGTCGCTGCTGCGGCTGGAGCTGTCTTCAGCGAGGCTCAATTTCCAGACGTTACGGCTGAGCCGGCGGGCCTTGAGGCCGCCACGTTCCACAATTTCACTGGTAGGGCGGGCACCAAGCAACTGACTCACTTCTGAGGTGCTGAGAGGGGCTCCGGTTTGGACTGCCAGCTGGGTGAGTTCGAGGCGCTGCTTGAGAGCTGCCAAATCGGCTAGGTCACCGTCTTCGGCCTCAGACCACAGCCAGGGCAGGTCTTGGGGCGAACCAGCCATTTTCTGCATGAGCCCCAAACCAATAAAAGCCAGCGCTTGCTCCGGTTTGACTCCCTTGGCTGCGGCTTCCGCCATCCATTCGGGCATCGGGTTATTGCTAACAGTGTCCCCAGCGGGCATGGGCTCGGCCTGGGCAGCCCGAGTGCGGCTGGAGCTGGAAGTGGTGCGGCGGGTGGCCATGGACGTCCCCTGAACGTTGCGCGGACGGTACCGGCTCAGCCGCAATGGGCAAGGGGCAGGGGGCTTCAGGGTTAAGATCCAGCCGCAGCAAAGCCGATGTGAGGGCTAGCTGTTCGAAGGATTTTCCCTTGCCATCCCGCCTTCCCTCCCGAGACGAACTGGCGTCGCGCCGGCGTCGGGAGATGGCGCTTGGCTCCAGCTCCAGTAGCGGCGCCCAGATCACTGGCACTCGGGTGGGTAACGACAGCTCGGGCGCCAGTTGTGTGATTACCACCGACAGCGAGGGCTCCCGGCTGGCACGCCAATCCAGCCATGTGCAGTCGATTGAGCTGCGCACATACGTATTTCTTGATTCGCTGCAGCCCCAGCTAGCTGCCTATATGGGCACGGTTAGCCAGGGCTTCCTGCCCATTCCCGGTGACGCCTGCTTGTGGCTGGAGGTATCGCCGGGTATGGCTGTGCACCGGGTCACCGACATTGCCCTCAAGGCCAGCACGGTGCGTCTTGGCCAGATGATCGTGGAGCGGGCCTTCGGCTCCTTGGCGCTCTACCACCGCGACCAGAGCAACGTGCTCCACTCCGGCGACGTGGTGCTCGAGGCCATCGGCAGCCGGGTTGAGCTCCGCAGCCGTTGCGAGGTCAGCTGGACCGAGATCATCCGGGCGATCACCCCTGACCACGCCGTGCTGATCAACCGGCAGAACCGGCGCGGATCGATGATTCAAGCTGGGATGAGCATGTTCATCCTGGAAACCGAGCCCGCCGGTTACGTGCTGATCGCAGCCAATGAGGCAGAAAAGGCATCCAACATCACAGTGGTTGACGTGAAAGCTGTGGGCGCCTTTGGCCGCCTAACCCTGGCGGGGCGGGAGGGTGATGTGGAGGAGGCCGCCGCCGCCGCGATGCGGGCGATCAGTCACATCAACAACAAGGCCAGCTGAACCAGGAGCCTGCTCTGGCGACTGAGCCTCAGTTTCCCAACTCCAGCAATCGGAGCAATTCGGGGGCGAGCGCGCGAGCTGCTTTGCCGCGACTGCCGAGTTTGGCCTTGAGGTGGGGGCTCATCAGGGCGTAGGAGCATCCTGCTTCCCGCACATAAAAAAGGCTGTCGTAACCAGGGCCATGGCCCTGGGGAGCCCTCAGTATCTGGCCACGGCAAATACCCTCAGCTTCGGCCCTGATGGTGCCGGACGGATCGGCTAGGGCCATGGCGCTGCGGAAGCTGGCTCCCCGATAAAGGCCGTCGCCCAGTTCTTTCAACAGACGGTGAATGCGCTCGTGGTCAGTGGGGGCATAGCGGGCCGAAAAAATACCTGGGGCTCCACCCAGCGCATCCACCTCGATGCCAGAGTCGTCGGCGAGGGCCCAGTGGCCGGTGATGCGGGCAACGGCCTCGGCCTTGAGACGGGCATTAGCGAGATAGGTCGCTCCGGTTTCCTCAATCTCCAGACCGGGAGGCTGGGGCAGCACGTCTAGCTCAACCAGCTCAAGCATCGCGCCGATTTCGGCCACCTTGTGGGGGTTGCCACTGGCGACGACCAGGGAAAGCATTCAGCTGGAATCGGAGCATCCCATTGTCCTCCAAGGGGGGTTCAATTTTGAGTCCACCGGCCCTACGGTTGAAGAGCCCCCTTTGCCCCCACGTGATTGGGTTCCTGGGGTTACGGATGGACCCAAGCCTGATTCTGCAGAACCTGGTCAGCCCGCCGGTGCTGTTTTTTTTCCTAGGGGTCACCGCCGTACTGGTGGGATCGGATTTGGAAATCCCAGCCCCAATCCCAAAGCTGTTCTCCCTCTATTTATTGCTCGCCATCGGTTTCAAAGGTGGATTGGAGCTGCAGCACAGCGGCCTCGGTGGCCAGGTGTTGCCCACCATCGCCGCCGCCATGGCGATGTCGCTGCTGGTGCCGCTCTACAGCTATCTGGTGCTTAAAACCAGGCTGGATGGCTTTAACGCCGCCGCCATTGCCGCCACCTACGGATCGATCAGTGCGGTGACATTTATCACCGCCGAGAGCTTTCTGGAAACGCAAAGCCTGTCCTTCGATGGCTTCATGGTGGCCGCACTGGCCCTGATGGAATCCCCGGCCATCATTGTGGGCCTGCTTTTAGTCAAATTGGCAGCCCCGCCTCAACAAGGCGATGCCCCGAACATGCGCTGGAGCTCCGTACTGCGGGAGTCTTTTTTAAACAGCTCGGTATTTCTGTTGGTAGGGAGTCTGTTGATTGGCTTGTTGGTTGCAGCGTTCAGCCCGGCCAGCATCGACAAAATGCTGCCTTTCACCGACAAACTTTTCTATGGATCTCTGAGTTTTTTCCTGCTGGATATGGGGATTGTTGCAGCCCAACGAATCCGGGATTTACGGCAAGCGGGTGCTTTCCTGATCGGCTTTTCAGTGCTGATGCCACTTTTCAATGCCCTGGTAGGCACATTGATTGCCCGTGGACTGGGACTAGGCCTTGGTAACGCCCTGTTGTTTGTGGTGCTGTGTGCCAGCGCCTCCTACATCGCGGTACCAGCGGCGATGCGGATGACAGTGCCGCAGGCAAATCCCAGTTTGTATATCTCGACAGCGCTGGGAGTCACATTTCCGTTCAACATCATTGTTGGGATTCCCCTCTACATGGCCATGATCAAAGCCCTGCTCCCCGCTGCCGAATAAATCAATGAAACGCCTCGAATTGATACTAAGCGAGCGGGAGCTGGATGCGGTGATCCAAGCAATGGAAGCCGCGGGTGTGCCCGGGTACTCGGTGGTAAGGCACGTCACAGGCAAGGGCCCGCATGGCTCCGTGTCCGAGGGCATGGAGTTCAGCGGCTTGGGCGCAAATGCCCATGTGATTGTGTTCTGCAAAGCAGATTTGCTGTCTGCGTTGCGCACGGCACTCCGCCCACTTTTGACTTACTACGGCGGAGTGGCGTATGTCACAGACGCCGAGGCCCTTTAGGTGCTCGACAAGCAAATTCTGCCCAAGACGGGACTAGTTGGGCTGAAACTCCTTGCTAGCACTGCATGGGCAAGCATTACCTAACGTTTTGTGATGCACTGATCAGACTGCCTTATCTAAGGGCGACGCAACAGTGATGGTCGGTTCCGGCCAAATGGCTTGACGAGGGGTTTGGCTGACGACCATGGTTGCAAGTGAACACATTCCACCCCCCTCCACTAGGAGCAGGTAATGGCAACTGAATCCATGGGCATCGCCCTCGGCATGATCGAAACTCGGGGGCTGGTGCCCGCGATCGAGGCGGCTGACGCCATGACCAAGGCCGCCGAAGTGCGCCTTATCGGTCGTGAATTCGTCGGCGGCGGCTACGTCACCGTGATGGTGCGCGGTGAAACCGGCGCCGTCAACGCAGCTGTGCGCGCCGGGGCTGATGCCTGCGAGCGCGTGGGCGACGGTCTTGTGGCCGCGCACATCATTGCCCGCCCCCACCGCGAAGTGGAGCCTGCCCTGGGCAACGGCAACTACGCCGGTCAGAAGGACTGAGTTGACCAACGTCTGAGGCGTTAACCAACCCATTTCCTTCCCTTACCGACCCAACCGGAGAATCACTCATGGCTAAGAAGTACGAATCCGGGGTCAAGGAGTACCGCGACACGTATTGGACTCCTGATTACATCCCCCTCGACACCGATCTGCTGGCCTGCTTCAAATGCACCGGCCAGGAAGGCGTCCCCCGCGAAGAAGTTGCCGCTGCTGTGGCCGCTGAATCCTCAACCGGCACCTGGTCCGCCGTGTGGTCAGAGCTCCTCACCGACCTCGACTTTTACAAAGGCCGTTGCTACCGCATCGAAGACGTTCCTGGCGACAAGGAAGCCTTCTATGCCTTCATCGCCTACCCCCTCGACCTGTTCGAAGAAGGCTCCATCACCAACGTGCTGACCTCCTTGGTCGGCAACGTTTTCGGCTTCAAGGCCCTGCGCCACCTGCGTCTGGAAGATATCCGCTTCCCGATGGCGTTCATCAAAACCTGCATGGGTCCCCCGAACGGCATCGTGGTTGAGCGCGACCGTATGAACAAGTACGGCCGTCCTCTTCTGGGCTGCACCATCAAGCCGAAGCTCGGCCTGAGCGGTAAGAACTACGGCCGGGTTGTCTATGAGTGCCTACGCGGCGGTCTGGACTTCACCAAGGACGACGAAAACATCAACTCCCAACCTTTCCAGCGTTGGCAGAACCGTTTCGAGTTCGTTGCTGAAGCTACCAACTTGGCTCAGCAGGAAACAGGCGAGAAGAAGGGGCACTACCTCAACTGCACCGCTGCAACTCCTGAAGAGATGTATGAGCGCGCCGAGTTCGCTAAAGAACTGGGCCAGCCCATCATCATGCACGACTACATCACTGGTGGCTTCACCGCTAACACCGGTCTGGCCAAGTGGTGCCGTAAGAACGGCATGCTGCTGCACATTCACCGTGCCATGCACGCTGTGATTGACCGCCATCCCAAGCACGGTATCCACTTCCGAGTGCTGGCCAAGTGCCTGCGTCTCTCCGGTGGTGACCAGCTGCACACCGGCACGGTGGTCGGCAAGCTGGAGGGCGACCGCCAGTCGACCCTCGGCTATATCGACCAACTGCGCGAATCCTTCGTCCCCGAAGATCGCAGCCGCGGCAACTTCTTCGACCAAGACTGGGGCTCCATGGGCGGCGTGTTCGCAGTGGCCTCCGGCGGTATCCACTGCTGGCACATGCCCGCACTGGTTGCCATTTTTGGCGACGACTCGGTGCTGCAGTTCGGTGGTGGTACCCACGGTCACCCCTGGGGTTCGGCTGCTGGTGCTGCGGCTAACCGCGTGGCCCTCGAAGCCTGCGTCAAAGCCCGTAATGCCGGTCGTGAAATTGAGCGCGAAGGCCGCGACATCCTTCTGGAAGCAGCGAAGCACAGCCCTGAGCTAGCTATCGCCCTGGAGACCTGGAAGGAAATCAAGTTCGAGTTCGACACCGTCGACAAGCTCGACACCTGAAATCGCCAGTCTGAGTTGGTGAGTGGGGCAGGCAACTTGCCTACTCACCTCCCAGAACGGAATATTCAGAACTAGAGATTAAATTAATCTCTACGAACGAGATCAAGAGCCTTTTATGCAAGGTTCAAACATTCCATCCACATAAGGATCCCCATGCCTTTCAAGAGCACCGTGGGTGACTACCAAACAGTCGCCACCCTGGAGACATTCGGCTTCCTGCCGCCGATGACCCAGGACGAGATTTACGATCAAATCGCTTACATCATTGCCCAGGGTTGGAGCCCGCTCGTTGAGCATGTCCATCCCAGCAACTCCATGGCGACCTACTGGTCCTATTGGAAGTTGCCCTTCTTTGGCGAGAAGGATCTGGGGGTGATCGTGAACGAGCTTGAGTCTTGTCACCGCGCCTACCCCGACCACCACGTTCGCTTGGTGGGCTACGACGCTTACACCCAAAGCCAGGGCTCCTGTTTCGTGGTTTTCGAAGGACGCTGATCCCAGCCCTTCCGGGGCTCGCGCCATTGGCCTGGGCCCCAACCCCTTTCCTCTGTTGGCTAGTTCGCGCTGCGGACTGGTCGGCACCTTTTCAGATATTCCATTCGACGGGCGGACATGGCCAGCACATCCAGCCGGGAAGCAGCTCTGGAGCGCCGCAGGGCTCTCACCAACGGCGGCAAAAAAGCCGCCAGCCGGTTCACCTCCGGCCCGAGCCGTGTGCGCTCGGTTGAAGACGCTCGCCCCACCCGCACAGCAACAGCGTCGGAGTCTCCAGCATCGGTGGCCAAGGCCGCTCCAGTAGCTGCCCCGGCTGTGAACGCCCGGGCGGCTTCCTCTCACCGCAGCCTTGCTGCACCCACCGGCTCCAGCCGGACCACCCAGGCCCGTCCAATCGCAAATCCCAGTAGAGATTTGGTGCTTGCCCGACGGGAAGCCCTTTCCAAACGCGGCAAACGTGCCGACACCTCCAGCGACCGCACGCGTACGGACCTGGCAAAAATTGCACCAAAAGTCCAGGCACCTGCAGCGGAAGCCAAATGCAAGTGTCAAGACGAGACCGCTGCTGCACCGGCTCTATTGAGCCTCAGTAATCGCTCTAGCAAAACAAGTGGAAGTGGTGGCGATCGCCGTGCCACGGCCAAGCGCCTCTCCCAACTAGATCCCAGTAGAGCCCTTGTGCTCGCCCGGAGAGAAGCTCTCTCTAAGCGTGGCAAATCCGCTAATGCGCCTAAGAGCACTACAGCTGCTTCGGTATCCCGCCAAGGCAATCCTGATATGAGCGCCCGCGAACTTTCCCAGAAGGTCCGTGAACTGCGCGCCAAGGTGGGCAGCGCTGGTTCCAGCAGAGTCGCCGGCACCCGCCCCTCCGGCCCAAACCGCCACGGCGCCAAACAGGCAGCTGCCGCAGAAGCCCACTGGAAAGTGGGAGTGAGCGAAACCAGCTCTGGTCAGGTGGTTACCGGAACCCAGGCCAATCGCTCAGAGAAAACAACTGGTAACGAAGCTGCTACCTGCCGCGCCATTACGGGCACCGAATATCTCGGCGCCGAGGTGTTCCAGGCCTTCTGTCAGAGCGGTCCAGTGGCAAGTCAACCTGCCAAGGTGCGCGTCAGCGCCACTACCCATGGCAACCGCGTCACTGGTAATGAGGTTGGTCGCTCTGAAAAGGTGACCGGCGATGAGCCCGGTACTTGCAAAAACGTCACCGGCACCGAATACGTTTCCGCCAATCAGTCAGCAGCCTTCTGCGGCACCTCCAGCCCCAGCCCTAGCCCACGCAAGGTTGGACGCAGCCAGACCGAGGGAGGTCAGTCAGTTTCAGGTGTGATGGTTGGTCGCTCAAGCCTTGTCACGGGTGACGAACCCGGCTCGGGTAAGCAGCTCACCGGCTCCCAGTACATATCTGATCAAGGCCAGGTGACTGGACGGGCTCCTACCAAGGTTGCAAGCTTGCATACCCTTCGTGGCACTGGCATCACTGGCACCCATGTGGGCCGCAGCGAGCATGTCACCGGTGATGAGCCCGGCAGCTGCCGCCTTGTAACTGGTGATGAATACGTCGGCAGCCAGCAATACGCCGATTTCTGCGGCAGCAAGCCTGAGCCAGAGGCTGCCAAGGTGGGCTTCAGCGTCACCAATCGGGCCCAGATCGTCAGCGGTACCCACACTGGCCGCTCCTCCAATGTCACCGGTGATGAGCCCGGCACCTGCAAGGTCGTAACCGGCACGCCCTACGCCGGCCTTGAGCAGGCAGGAGACTTCTGCAACAGCAAGTCTGTCGCCGAAATCCGTCAGCGCACTCCGGTGCGGGGCTCTAACCGCATGAGTGGCATACAGCCAGGCATTGGCGGTGTCCTCACTGGTGCGGGCCGCGGAGCCTGCGAAGCCGTTACCGGCACTCCCTACATCGGTGGCGATCAACTCGCCAAGGTCTGCGGTGCCGCCGCAGCCCAGGACTCCGATTTCCCCCAACCCCTGGCGGGCAGCCAGCCCTGGCAGCAATTCAGCATCCAATCCCCGGCTCGCTCAGCCCAGGTGGGGCGAGAACCAGCCGGGGCAGTAACCGGCACCAGCTACGAGCAGGGCAGCAGGATTACCGGCCCTTTTGACCTGGCCGGTGACATGGTCACCGGCACCGAGCAATTCCGCTTCGACCGTCGCGGCAGCAGCCAAATCGCTCGGGGGCCCATTGAGGTTCCTATGAGCGTTGACGCGGATGCCCGTCCAACCTCCAGGGTGACCGGCGAAGGCATCTCTGCTGGCTTGAAGATCACTGGTGATGACTGGGATCGGGGTGAACGGGTCACCGGCACTGAGGGTGTTTCAGCCCGCCGCCGCAACCCCACCCGGCCAGGCTCGAAGACCTCGATGCCCGCCGCCCTCCAGCCGAAGCGCAACGAGGAGCGTCCCGAGCCAGTCAGCCGTGTCACCGGTTCTAGCGGCAACACCACAGCCGGCTCCCTGATCACCGTGTCTGGCGGGGCCCGCGGCTGAACCCCTGATGCCCCGACGCCCGCTCGCCACTCCCTATCGCCCGCTGGCTCCAACGGCTCCCCGCCGTCGGCCCGGCGCCGCCGCCGCGAGCGAGCTAGTGGCGCCTGGCTTGCATCCGCTTAGCAATGGTCAGCTCAATGGGGTCCTGAGGTCCTACGAAGACCAGGTCAAAGGTGCATTCGATCGCATTGTGCCTTTGCTCAAGCGCCTTTCAGCCCTGCAGCACGAGGCTGATTTCATCGAGCAGGCCCAGTTGCTATCAAGGGCTGAACTGGGCTTTGAGTTGCCGCTGCCCATCCTCGAGAAGGCCTGGGTCAGCCAGCTCGACATGCGCACCTTGTTTGCCTGGTGTGTATTTGAAACCTACGAACAAACCAGCGACTCCTTCTTTCAGCACGACCCTCTGGGAGGCAAGCCTGGCAGTGCCGCTGCCGAAGCCTTCAATGAGTTTCTACTGGCCTGTGGCTTCCACCTACTCGACGCAACCCCATGCGCTGACGGGCGCCTAGCCCATGCCATGGCCTACGCCCTGAGAATTCCGTTTAGTTCAGTACGGCGGCGTTCCCATGCCGGTGCCCTGTTTGACGTCGAAAACACGGTCAACCGCTGGGTCAAAACTGAACATCGCCGCTACCGGGAGGGTCAGCCCAATTCGGCGCACGATGACACCCGTTACCTCAAGGTGGTGCTCTACCACTTCAGTTCAAAAGATCCACTGCACGAGGGCTGTGCTGCCCATGGCAGTGATGATGCCTTGGCTGCCTCCTGTGGCCTAGCCCGGCTCAAGGATTTCCAGCAGGCCGTCGAAAACAGCTTCTGCTGTGGTGCCTCAGTAGATCTGTTGCTACTAGGCATCGACACCGACACCGACACGATTCGTGTGCATGTGCCGGGCATTGATGGCAGCACCAATCTGGAGAGCTGGCTGGATGCCAAAGCGGCCTATGAGGCCACCCACCATCTCAATGCGGTTGAGGGCCGGGCCCGCATTCAATCGCTGGTGGAGCAGGCAGCGGCCAGCAGTCCCGACCCGGGCATGGTGAAGCTGATAGCCCGCCTGATCGAGAACAACATCTCCCAGATCGACTATGTACGCCAGTACCACCGGGGCAGCTACGGCGATGCTGGCCATGCGGAGCGCTTTATCGGTGTGGGCATAGGCTTCAAGGAAATCCACCTGCGCAACCTGACCTACTTCGCCTACATGGACACGGTGGAGGAGGGAGCGCCCGATCTGGATGTAGGCATCAAGATCTTCAAGGGCTTGAACGTTTCTCGGGGCCTGCCTGTGCCAGTGGTAGTGCGCTTTGACTACAACGGCCAGGTGCCCGGGGCGAGGCAGCGAGCGATCCGCAATTGCCAGCGGGTGCAAGCCGCCATGGAAAACCGCTATCCCGAGTTGTTTGAGCAGGGCCTATTGCATGCCCTGCTTACCGTGCGGGATCAAGACCGTCACACCCCAGCTGAAGCTGTAGGTTCCACAATCACATTCGCGAGCGGAGGAGGGCACTGACATGTTGATCTGCAAGGTGGTTAAACCACTGGTGTCTACCAATCGCATTCCAGATTTTGAGCACAAGCACCTGCAGGTGGTGCTCGATGGCAGCACTCAGAAAGTGGCAGTTGATGCCGTGGGTTGCATACCAGGTGACTGGGTGATCTGCGTCGGCAGCTCAGCTGCGCGCGAGGCCGCCGGAAGCAAGTCGTACCCGAGCGATCTAACGATCGTGGGAATCATTGACCACTGGGATCCTGATGCTGGCAAGGCTCAAGCTCCGTCAGGAGGGGCCAGCTAATGGAAATCATGCAGGTCACCGGCTCTCTGGTTTGCAGCCAGAGGGTTGCCGGATTAGATCACTCCAATCTGCGCGTCTTGCGCACCGCCAAGGGCAAGCTGAGCGTTGCTGTCGACCCAGTCGGTGCATCCCCAGGTAACTGGGTATTCACCGCCAGTGGCTCTGCAGCCCGCTTCGCCTGCGGTAACCCCGAGGTGCAGACCGATCTGACTATCGGCGGAATCATTGATTTCTGGGAGCCCGACGGCTAGGTGGCCCGGGTAGCTCGCTGCCCGATCGACCTGTCATCACTCCAGCCCCCATACTCCTGAGCCATGGCCACCCCCACCCCTAAATCCACCACCAGCGGAGCTCCTGCTGCCAAATCCGCCCCCGCGGCTGCGGCGGCCAGCTCCACACCGGTGGCTGCAGCGGCGGCGGCCAGCTCGAACCCACCTGCAGCGGCCCCCAAGGCCCTGCCGGCGGCGGCGGCCCAGCCCACTGCGGCGAAAGCCGTAGCCAAGCCAGCTGCCTCGACAGCGCGCCGTGCTTCCAGCACGACACGCCGCTCTAGCGCCAGCTCAACCGGCTCCCGTTCCGGTGCCGGCAAGGGCGCCGGCACCACCCCACCCACAACTCCTTCGCGCAGCAACGCCATGGCTCCTTCCATTCAGGGCATCGCCCTCGGCATGATCGAAACCCGTGGCCTGGTACCGGCGATCGAAGCCGCAGACGCCATGACCAAGGCCGCTGAAGTGACCCTGATCGCCCGTGAGTTCGTTGGCGGTGGCTACGTCACCGTGATGGTGCGCGGTGAAACAGGTGCGGTGAATGCAGCAGTGCGTGCCGGCGCTGATGCCTGTGAGCGCGTCGGTGACGGCCTGGTTGCTGCCCACATCATTGCCCGTCCCCACAGCGAAGTGGAGCCTGCCCTGATCGCAACTGCTACCACCCGTCGCCTCTGATGGCCATGGGCGCCGTTCATCCGCGCGTCCTGGGTTACCTCGGCCGCGCCCTGAGCTTGGAATTTTCCGCAGTTCAGCAGTACATGACCCAGGCCTCCCTAGTGGAGCTCTGGGGAGACGGTGATTCGGCTACCCGGTTTCGACGCGAAACCGTGGAAGAAATGCAGCATGCCGAACGCCTGGTGCAGCGCATGCTTGCTTTGGGGGTGGCTCCTGCCGCATCCCAGTTGAGGCCCGTTGCCCATGCCGCCGACCTAGTCGGACTGCTCCGGCTCAATCTCGCCCTCGAAAACGACCTGATCCATCACTACGCCGAGGCGGTTCGCTTTTGCGTCTTGGTGGGTGATGGCGCTAACGAAGCCCTGTTCAGGAGTCTCTGCAACGACGAACAGCACCACGGCGAAGAGCTGGGGGCCTGGCTGCGCAGCCTTGGCTTCAGCCCCAATCCCTCGATGGAACGGGCCACCTTCTGAGCCGACCGACGCCCATCCCCCCTTGTTCGCCCCACCCCTGCCACTTTCGATCCAGCTGGCCTGGTTGATCCCCCTCTATGGGTTCAGCGGCATGGTTTTGTCCCTGCCGTGGGCTGCTGGCTGGATCAAGCGTCACGGTCCTCGCCCTGCGGCCTATCTCAACCTGATCGTCACGCTGCTGGCGGTGGTGCATGGCACCTTGATCCTGCAGCAGGTATGGCTGCTGGGTCCCCAGCACATCGAGCTGCCCTGGTTTCAGGCTGCCGATCTCGACCTGCGCATTGGCTTCGACCTATCCCTGACCAATCTGGCCGCCCTTGAGCTGGTGACCGGACTGAGCTTGGTGGGTCAGGTATTTGCCCTGGGCTACCTGGATAAGGAGTGGGCCCTGGCCAGGTTTTATGCCCTGGTGGGTTTCTTTGAAGGCGCCCTTGCCGGAGTTGTACTGAGCAGCAATCTTTTCATGAGCTATTTCCTGCTGGAAATGCTCACTCTCTCCACCTATCTGCTGGTGGGGTTCTGGTATGCCCAACCGCTGGTCGTTACGGCGGCCAGAGACGCCTTTTTGACCAAGCGGGTTGGCGATGTATTGCTGCTGATGGGCGTAGTCGCTCTCTCAGCCTGGGCTGGCTCGATGGAATTTGACGACCTTTACGTATGGTCAGCTGAAGCCCATGCCAATGGTTCGCTAACCCCGCTAGCGGGCACCCTGCTCGGACTGGGCCTAATCGCTGGCCCCATGGGTAAGTGCGCCCAGTTCCCCATGCACCTCTGGCTTGACGAGGCCATGGAGGGTCCAAACCCAGCCTCCATTCTGCGCAACTCCGTAGTTGTGACCGCTGGAGCCCTTGTGCTGCTCAAAGTAATGCCGCTGCTGCGGTTTTCACCGCTGGCGGTTGATGTGTTGTTGGTTGTGGGCACAATCAGCGCCCTGGCTGGTGCGCTGGTGGCGATCGCCCAGGTGGATATCAAGCGGGCCTTCTCCTACTCCACAACCTCCTATCTGGGCCTGGTTTTCATTGCAATTGCCCTGCAACAGCCGGCTATTGCCCTGTTGCTGTTGTTTGCCCATGGCCTCGCCAAGGCCCTGCTGTTCATGAGTGTGGGCAGCGTTATTGCCACCACCAGCTGCCAGGACCTCACCGAGCTGGGTGGCCTCGGCTCCCGCATGCCTGCCACCACCACCGCCTACCTGGTGGGGGGAGCGGGCCTGGTGGGCTTGCTGCCCCTTGGCTGCTTCTGGTGCTTCGGCCTGCTGGTGGAGGCGCTAGGCCGCACTGCACCATTTTTTGCCGCAGTTGTGCTGATCACCAATGCCCTGACAGCCTTCAACCTCACCCGGGTATTCCGGCAGGTGTTTATGGGAGCGCCTCTGCCAAAAACCAAGCGGGCCCCTGAGGTCAACTGGCTGATGGCCCTACCGATGGTGAGCCTGACCGTGCTGGTAGCTCTCCTGCCAGCCTTGATGGCCCGGCTAGATTCGGTGCCTGGCTTGGCCTCCTTCCCTCTGCCCCTCGCTACTGCAGTGGTGGCAAGCGGCGTGGCTGGAGTATTCGGCGGCTGCCTGGTGCCCCTGCACAAGTTCTGGTCCCGATCGATATTCCAGCCCCTGCGGTTGCTCCAGGATCTACTTGCCTACGACTTCTACACCGAGCGCATCTACAGGGTGACGATTGTGGCGGCGGTGGCTGGCCTGGCGCGATTTAGCAACTGGATCGACCAGGCCCTGGTGAGTGCCTTTGTTAATGGCATCGGCAGGCTTTCCCTGGCGAGCGCTGAAGGGCTGAAGCTCTCGGTGAACGGCCAGCTTCAGACCTATATCCTAACGGTCCTGTTGGCGATTGTGCTGCTGCTCACCTCGCTGCAGTGGTTGCACGGATGAGGAGCGCCTGATGCTAAGCCTGCTTCTACTGATCCCTCTGCTGGGAGCACTTGTCCTGGCCCTATGGCCCGGCAACCCCTCGCCCGGACGCATGCGCACCGTGGCCCTGGTGGTGTTGGGCCTGCAATTGATCTGGAGCCTGCTGGTGCTGCTCCGCTTCGACACCGGCCTCAATGGCATGCAGCTACAGGAGTCATTTGTCTGGGTGGGCAGCATCGGCCTCGACTACCGGCTCGGGGTCGATGGCTTATCAATGCCGCTGGTGCTGATCAATTGTGCCCTCACCTTGGTTTCGGCGATCTGTACCCGCGACATCAACCAGCGGCCCCGCATCTACTTCGCCCTGTTGCTGGTTATCAGCGGCGCGGTCAACGGTGCTTTCTTAGCCGAAAACCTGCTGCTGTTTTTCCTGTTCTATGAGCTGGAGCTGATCCCACTCTGGTTTCTGATCAGCATCTGGGGCGGAGCCAACCGGGCCTATGCGGCCACAAAATTTCTGATTTTTACAGCGGTGTCGGGGATGCTGATCCTCGGAGCCTTCCTGGGCCTGGCCCTATTAACCGGCAGTGTGGATTTCAGCCTCACCCCGGTCACCAGTGAAAGGCTGGCGATGGGAGGACAGCTGGTGCTGCTCGGGGCCCTGCTGGTGGGATTCGGCATCAAGGTGCCCCTATTCCCATTTCACAACTGGCTACCCGATGCCCACACCCAGGCCTCTACACCAGTGTCAGTGCTGCTGGCAGGAGTGCTGCTGAAGCTGGGCACCTACGGTTTGCTGCGCTTCTGCATGGGTCTTTTCCCGGAAGCCTGGGCCTTGTTAGCACCGGGATTGGCCATCTGGGCAGCCGTATCTGTGCTGTTTGGCTCCCTGGCAGCGATCGCCCAGCAGGACATGAAGCGGATGGTGGCCTACAGCTCCGTGGGTCACATGGGCTACATCCTGCTAGCCGCTGCCGCTGCCACACCGGTCGCCCTGCTCGGGGCGGTGTTCCAGATGGTCAGCCACGGCCTGATTTCAGCCCTGCTGTTTCTGCTGGTCGGCATTGTGTATCGCAAGACGGGCACCCGGGATCTCTCGGTGCTGCATGGTCTGCTCAACCCGGAACGGGGTCTGCCATTCACAGGCACGCTGATGATTTTGGGGGTTATGGCCAGTGCCGGTATGCCTGGCATGGCCGGCTTTATCTCGGAGTTCATGGTGTTCCGCGGCAGCATCACCGCCTTCCCCCTGGCGACCTTGCTTTCAATGGTTGGTTCGGGCCTTACGGCGGTTTATTTTCTACTGCTGGTTAATCGTGCCTTCTTCGGACGCCTGGCAGTGACACCGGCCAGTGATGCGGAGGCTGATGGTCGACTCGATGTGCGCCTGGCCGCCGTGGCGCCCCGTGAAACCATCCCGGCCATGGGCCTGGCCTTTGCCGTAGTGGCCATCGGCCTGCTGCCCTCGGGCCTTGGCAAGTTGAGTGAGGCTGCATCCACCTCCATGGCCCAACTGCCAGCTCTGGTGGCAGCAATGCAACTAGCAGCCCTACATCCATGGGGGGTGGGCTGATGCCAATCATTTCTGCCGAACTGGTCCACGCTGGGGGTAGGCCTGCTGCCGCCGAACTCGAACAGCAGCTACTCAGCGGCCAGACCCTGCTCAGTGAATCCGCAGACCACCTAGTTGAGGTGGTGGATGTGCTCAAGAGCTATGGAGAAGTGCTGGATGCCTACAGCATCAACCTGATCTTCCAAGCCGAGCAGCAGTTTCTGCTGCCCTTCCCACTGTTCAAATACCTCGATGGTGACAAAAATCCAGCCAAGATCTGGCGCCATCTGATCCACGACCGGATCAACTTCGAATACGCCGAATACTGCATGAAGGCCATGCTCTGGCATGGCACCGGCGGACTTGATGCCTATCTGGATTCCGATCAGTTTGCGGCCAACTGCGCAGCGATCATTCGCCGCAAGACCAGAATTGATCCCCTTCTTGCCCTGCTCAACCCCCTGTTCAGGGGTTTCCTGCCCGAGCTGATTCGTACGGCTGCCACCACCCACGCTCTCGGTCAGTTTTGGCGGGTCATGAGCGATCTGTTTATCGATCTTGCTGAGGCTGAGGCAGATGGCAGGGTGGGCTCTATCGATGCTGTTGTCGAATTCATCAAGGACGGACTCGTAGCCGCAGCTGCCAACCCGATCACCTACGGAGTGGAGGTTGACGGCGAACACTTCTGGGTGCTGCCACCGGAGGCCGGTCTCACCTTCCTGTTGGATGTGGCCGTGCCCTACGTGGAGGCGGTCTTTCTACGGGGCATGCCGTTCCTGGGCACGGTGAGCTTCAACGCCCAGGCCCAGCAGATCTCACCAGACCAAGCGCAGTTTGCCTACGGCGCCCTATTTGCCGACCCCCTCCCGAGCATGGGCGCCGGCATTCCACCCAGCCTGCTGATGCAAGACATGTTCCGGCACCTACCGGAGCGGCTGCACCAGTGTTACCTCGAGCGCACTAGGGGGGAGGGGGATGTGCGGGTAAAAATCTGCATGAGCTTCCAAAAGTCGATGTTTTGCGTCACCAATGCGGCAATCCGGGGCACCTTCCCCCAGCCGCTCAGCAGCAGCGAACCAGCAGCCCAGGCTGCTAACCGGGCTTACGCAGCTGCCTGGGCATCCCGGCTGGCCCAGGCCCGCACCGACTGCCTCGACTGACCTGTCCTAGCTTCAATTTATGGACCAACCCTGGACCCCGCGCCCCAAACCCGAGCAGGCTGAAAGGCTGGAGCGGCGGGTTGAATTTGGCGACTACGCCAGCACCAGAGACTTTCTGGAGCGGCTCAATGCCCTCTGTGAAACCGAGCAGCGCTTCCCGGACATCAGCTTCGGGCGCACCTATGTGAACCTGACGCTGCGCGCAGAAGCCGATGACGCCCCAATCGACGTCGAGGATTGGGCCTTCACTGCAGCCATTGATGCCCTGGTCTGTTGACGCCCCCAACAACCCAGCCCGCTAAGGGCGCCGCCTCTGACAACGACACGGTGATCGATTTGCAGGCGGCCTATGAAGGGGCCGGCATTCAGGAGATGCTCGATCAACTCGACTTGGAGTTGATCGGCCTTCGACCAGTGAAGGCGCGCATCCGAGAAATCGCGGCCTTACTTGTGGTTGATAGGGCTAGGCAGCAGGTAGGGCTCGAGACCAAGCCGCCCAGCCTGCACATGTCATTCACGGGTAGACCGGGCACGGGCAAAACCACAGTTGCCGCTCGAATGAGCAAAATCCTCCACGGCCTTAGCTACGTGCGTAAGGGCCATGTGGTGACCGCCACCCGCGACGACCTGGTGGGGCAATACATCGGCCATACCGCCCCAAAAACCAGAGAAATACTCAAGAAGGCAATGGGCGGGGTGTTGTTCATCGATGAGGCTTATTATCTCTATCGACCAGAAAATGAAAGGGATTACGGCGCCGAAGCCATTGAGATCCTGCTGCAGATGATGGAGAGCAACCGCGACGATTTGGTGGTTATTTTCGCGGGCTACAAGGACCGGATGGACATCTTTTACCAGTCCAATCCAGGCCTCTCATCCCGAGTTGCAAACCACATCGATTTCCCGGACTACAGCGCCGAGGAACTCTTAGCTATTGCTCAACTGGTGCTCGCAGCTGAAAATTACCGCTTCAGCGAAGAAGCCACCGCAGCCTTCGCCGACTACATCCCCCTGCGCATGCAGTTGCCATTTTTCGCCAACGCCCGTTCCATCCGCAACGCCATCGATAGGGCACGGATGCGTCAGGCCAACCGTCTATTCAGCCGCCTCGGCAGTCCACTTACCAAGCTCGACTTGATGACGATCGAGGCGGAAGACATCACCGCTAGCCGCGTCTTTGCAGGCGAAGTTGAAGGTCTAGACCCATCTAGGCCCCTCACCTAAAGTCAAACTAGTTTCTGATCGCCCTATGTCTTTAACACGTCTTGCCGCTGCCGGATTCGCACTTGGCATGGCCCTCTGGGGCGGCAGCGCCGGTGCAGCAACCACCTGCACCTTCCTGCAACCGGTTGGTGGAAGTGGCACTTCACCAATTGTCTCTAAGTCTGTGGGGCGGGGCAAGTTGATCGGCAAGACAAATTGGAATACTGATTTCTTCGTCACCCAGCCCTACACAAGCTTCAAGTTTTTCTTCACAGCTAACTCTTCAGATTCGCAAGCCCAATACCCAGTGGAAGGCAATATGAAGTTCAGTGATGGCTCAAGCCTGCAGATGTTCAATACCCTGATGAATCCACCTATGGGCACTGGCAAAATGTTTGGACCTTTTGCCAGCGTGCCAGGCAAGCAAGCAACCCAGATGAACTTCAAAGTAGGGGCCAGCAACGATCCTGCTGCTCTGGGTTTCAGTTACAGGATTTCAGTACAGGGCTGCCGCTGATTAAATAATATTTAATTTGAAATCTAACGGCGTTTACGGGAGTCGATCTGCAGCAGGTCTCGCACCTGCTGCACTTGGCGAGAAAGGGCTGGATCGCTATTAAGTTTGCGGTCTATTTGCTCAACGGCATACATAACCGTGGAGTGGTCTTTGCCGCCAAAAGCCTCACCGATGCGCGGCAGGCTCAAATTGGTGCTCTGGCGCATTAGATACATGCCCACCTGGCGGGCCTGACTGACAGCTCGCTTGCGGCTAGCGCTGCGCATCTCTTCAACGCCCACACCAAACACCTCGGCTACCTTCTCGATTACCTGGCTGGGTTTCACCTCCACATCTCCACCACCGGGATCGAGCATGGGGGCCACCGATTCAACCGTCATCGGTAGGCCGGTGATCGAGGCAAAGGCCACCGCCCGAGTAAGTGCCCCTTCCAGCTCGCGGATGTTGGAAGTGAAGCGACCGGCGATGAATTGGATTAGGTCGCGGGGCAGCACCATCTGCTCCTGTTCGGCCTTTTTATGCAGGATCGCCATGCGGGTTTCCAGGTCAGGCGCCTGGATGTCGGCAATTAGGCCCATTGAGAAGCGGGAGATCAGCCGCTCCTGCAGCCGAGGAATCTGGTTGGGGGGCCGGTCGGAGGCGATCACGATCTGACGCCCAGCTTCATGCAGGGCGTTGAAGGTATGGAAAAACTCCTCCTGGGTGTATTCCTTGCCCTCGATGAACTGGATGTCATCGACCAAGATCAGGTCGGCAGCGCGGTATCGGTCGCGGAAGGCCTGCATGCCGTCCTTGCGGATCGCCTGGATCAGGTCGTTGGTGAAGGTTTCAGTACTTATGTAAAACACCCGCGCGTCAGGGTTGATTTCCAGCCGGTAGTGGCCGATCGCCTGCATCAGGTGGGTTTTGCCCAGCCCCACCCCGCCGCAGAGAAAGAGGGGGTTGAATTCCCTCCCGGGCGCTTCGGCCACCGCCAGGGAGGCCGCGTGGGCCATGCGGCTGTTGGGCCCCACCACAAAGCGATTGAACACATAGCGAGGGTTGAGACCCGGCGCCAACTTGCGTGGCGTTTCACCGGTAGCCCGTGGCACAACATTGCGGCCGCCCACGGCCACGAGTGCAACCGCCGCTTCGGCACCACTGGCGGCGGCGGCAATGACGTCATCACCGCTGGCAGCGGAAACCAGAACCTTCACTGGCAGACCAGCGATCTCACTGGCAACCGCCTCGATTGTGACCAAGTAATTCTTGCGCAGCCAGCCGCAAGCAAAGCTATTTGGGGCCTCCAGCTGCAGCAGTCCAGCCTCAAACGACTGACAGCGGGCCGGTCGAATCCAGGTCTCGAAAGTGGGTTTACTGAGGTTGGCCTGAAGGGCCTGCTGAACTAGGTGCCACAGCTCATCTCCCTGCTGCACCAACCCCGTCGTCTCAAAGAAGCCGAATCTACGCATGGTTACGCCGCAGGGCCGTCTTTAATGAAACGGATTCAGACCTGGCCTAGTCCCATCCCCATGCTCCGCCTCTCCGTCTGTTGTCGAGCTGCGCTGATTGCCCCTGCGGCGCTGCTGTTGGTGGGCTGCAGCCAGGGTCTGCCAGGGCTGCCAGGCCGCCAGGGCACCCAGATACCGATCAGTGATGCGCCTCCCACGCCGCCGCTGCAGCAGGGCAACACCCTGATCGTTGATGCGGTGGCCAAGGTGGGTCCAGCTGTAGTGCGAATTGACACTGTCAAGCGGGTGGTGAACCCCCTGGGCGGCCTGTTTGGCCGCGGGCCCACGATTCAGCAGCAGCAGGGCCAGGGATCGGGCTTCATTACTCGTTCTGACGGAGTGTTGCTCACCAATGCCCACGTGGTGGAAGGAGCCAGTGAAGTGACCGTGACCCTGCCCGATGGCCGCAGCTTCACCGGCAAGGTGCTCGGTAGCGATCCGCTGACCGATGTGGCGGTGGTGAAGGTCGTGGCCTCCAAGCTGCCGGTGGCTCCGCTGGGCGATTCAGCCAAAATGCGACCCGGCGAGTGGGCCATCGCCATTGGCAATCCGCTGGGCCTCGACAACACCGTCACAGCTGGAATCATCAGCGCTATCCAGCGCACCAATGCGGTGGGTGAGGGGCAGCGGGTGCCCTACATCCAGACCGACGCCGCCGTCAATCCCGGCAACAGTGGCGGCCCCCTAATCAATGATCGGGGTCAGGTGATCGGCATCAACACAGCTATCCGTCAGGCCCCCGGTGCCGGCCTGAGCTTTGCCATCCCGATCAACGTGGCCCGCCAGATTGCCGCCCAGATCCTGGAGAAGGGCTCCGCCAGCCACCCCTATATCGGCGTGCGTCTGCAAGCCCTCACACCCCAGTTGGCTAAAGAGATCAACGCCAGCACCGATGAATGCCGGCTCCCCGAGGTGAATGGGGTGGTGGTGGTCGAGGTGATGCCAGGCAGCCCAGCCGCCGAGGGTGGCCTCAAGCCCTGCGACCTGATCGACCAGGTGGGCGGCAAGGCCGTAAAGAACCCCTCTGAGGTGCAGCTGGCGGTGGATCAGGGCCGGGTTGGTAAGCCCCTGTCCGTATCCCTGCGTCGCGGCGACGGGCGGTTGACCCTGCAGCTCAAGCCAGCGGAACTGCCCCGCCAGGGGTGAGCGCTGTGAGCACATGCCAGCTGATCGTGCTGGCCCGCTGGCCGGCCCCGGGCCGTTGCAAACGACGCCTGGCCCTATCGCTTGGAGCCGTCGCTGCAGCACGAATCCAAACCCGGCTGACGGGTCACACCCTCATGGCTGCCAAGCAGGCCTCCAGGGAGTTCGGCTTTGAACTGGTGCTAGTAGTTGAAGGTTTAGGCAGCCGCGCGGCCCGCCGCTGGGGCCAGGGCCTCGGGGCGGATCGAACCCTGCTACAGGGCCAGGGGGGACTGGGATTGCGCATGCAGCGCCAGTTTCAGCGTGCCGCCAGGGAAGGGGCCAGCCAGGTGGTGCTGATCGGCAGCGACCTGCCCCAGCTCGAAGGCGGCGACCTAGTAGACGCTTTTGCGGCCCTTGGGCGCCGGGAGGGGGTATTGGGCCCGGCTCATGATGGGGGCTACTGGCTGATTGGCTTGCGGCGTCCCGAGCCAGAGCTGCTGGCCGGCATAGCCTGGGGCGGTGCGCAGGTACTCGAGCAAACCCTGGCGGCGATGGCGCGCCGAGGCCTGGAGCCGGAACTGCTCACCACTCGCGGCGACCTCGACTGGGCCAGGGACCTAGTGCCATGGCGCTAAGTGCCGCGAGTGTCTCCATTGTGATTGCCGCCCGTAATGAGGCGCCGCGGCTGCCGCTGTTGCTTGCTGATCTGGCGTTGGGCTTGGAGTTGGTGGCTGAGATCGTGGTGGTGGATGGCAGCAGCGCAGACCCCACCACCCGGGTGGCTGCCCTTGCCGGGGCCAGGGTGCTGGCCAGCTCGCCTGGCCGGGGGGCCCAGCTCGCCCTAGGGATTGCCAGCAGCCGTAGCGATTGGCTGCTGCTGCTGCATGCCGATGCCCGCCTGCCGGACCGCTGGCAGCTGGCCGTGGCAAAGGCCATCGACCGAAGTGGGCAGAAAGATGATGCGGCCTGGTATTTCGACCTGGCTATCGCCGCGCCCAACCCGGCCCTGCGAATAGTGGAGGCGGGCGTAGCCCTGCGCAGCCGCTGGCGGCAGCTTCCCTACGGCGACCAGGGCCTGCTGCTGCCCCGATCGCTGCTGCAACGGGCGGGGGGCCTGCTGCCCTTACCCCTGATGGAGGACCTGGAGCTGGTGCTGCGGCTGCGGCGCCACTGCCAGCTGCGGCCCCTGGGTGCTCAGCTGAGGGTTGACGGTCGCCGCTGGCAGCAGCTGGGCGTGTGGCAAACGGCACTTAGCAACGCCAGGCTGCGGCGGGAGTGGCGCCTGGGCGGGAACTCACAGGAGCTGGCTAACCGTTACTACCAAGTAGGAAATAGGCCCAGCTGGAGCTAAGGCGAATACCAGAAAGCGCAACGTCGCTGCAGCGGCTCAAGCTCCCAGCCCTGAGCGACGTAAAAGGCCACCACGTCTGGGTCGGCGAAGAGGCTCACTCGATCCACTTCCATCGAGCGCAGCTGATCGAGGACATAAACCATCAACTGCTTCCCCAAGCCAGCGCCCTGGTACAGGGGGTGCACCGCTACGTCCCAGACGGTGGCCTCTACAACGCCATCGCCTGTGCAGCGGGCAAAACCCACCAACTTGGGCAGCCTGGGATCGTGGCGCCACAGGCCAACTCGCAGCAGGCTGTGTTGCAGGGCTTTGCGTACACGGCGCATGGGCCGACGGCTCCAGCCCACGGCATCACAAAGCTGGTCGAGCTCGATCAAGTCGATTTCCCGCTCACGGCTGAGCACCAGGCTGAGCTGGGAATTGGGCGTGGGGCAGAGCCGGTGCTGCTCCCCGTAGAGGCTGGTGAGGAGCTCGGCCGAAGCCACAGGGGCGGGTGCAACGCAATAGAACGATCCTGCCCGATGGTCGTTCTGACTGCGATCGCTGGGGCAGCCTGGCAGGTCTGGATTGCCAATACCTGGTGCACCAAGGCCCCTCCCCCCTGCTAGTAGCACTGCATGGCTGGCTGCTGGCCGGCCGTCTGTGGACGCCCCTAGCCACTGCACTGGCACCAAGCTGGGAGCTTTGGGCGCCTGATCTACCCGGCTTCGGCCAACGGCCCAGGCCCAGGGGGCTGCAGCCAAACCTGGCCAGCTACGGCCGCTGGCTAGCCGCAGCGGCCCAGCAGCAGGCAAAGGGCCGTCCGATCGTGCTGCTGGGCCATTCGCTCGGGGGCAGCGTCGCCCTGCATGCGGCGCCCCTACTCGGCGAGCAGCTTGTAGGGGTGATCCAGATCGCTGCCGGCGGTGGGGTTTATCAGCCGCGAGCCTTTGCCCAGGTACGCCGCGGCGGCGCCCTGTTTCTGCGCTGGCGGCCTGGCTGGCTGGCGGAGCTGCCGGGCAGCGATCCGGTGCGCAGCCCCCTGGTCGCCGAGCGCCGGGCTGCCCAGGGCCTGCTGGCCTGCAGCACCGGTCGGGGGGCGGTGCGCCAGCTGCCCCAGCTCACCGCCCGCCTGCAGGTGCCCAGCCTGTGGATCGCTGGCGAGCGGGACCAGGTGATGGCATCCCGCTACGTGCGCCATCTGGCCGGTTACAGCCCCCAGCACGAGTTCATCGAGCTGGCTGGAGCTGGCCACCTGCCTATGGGCCAGATGCCGGAGCAACTGGCCGCGCCAATTCAGCAGTGGCTGAGCCAGTTGCCAAGCAGCCAGTTGCCAGGGGCTAAAGATTGATTCAGAGCGCCGCCAGGCCCAGCTCCTGCAGGTCTGCTAGCTGGGCGTAGACCCCGCCCGCCAGGCGCAACTCGCTGTGGCTGCCTTGCTCAATCAAGTATCCCTTGCGCAACACCAAAATGCGATCTGCTGTTTCCACCGTGGCAAGGCGGTGAGCAATCACGATGGCGGTGCGCTGCTGCAGCAGGCGGGAAAGATCCCGCTGCAGGGTGGCCTCGGTGGAGGGATCCATGAAGGCCGTGGCCTCATCCATTACCAACACAGAGGGATCGCGGATCGCCACCCGGGCCACCGAGAGAAGCTGGCGCTCTCCGGAGGAGAGGTTGCCGCCGCGCTCACGCAGCTCGGTGGCCAGGCCATCAGGAAGGCGCCTCAGCAGGGGTTCTAGGCCAAGCTCAGCGCAGATTTGCTGCAAGGCGTCGCTGCTGATCGGGGCGTCAAGGCGCAGGTTGTCTGCCACGTTGCCGCTAAACAAAAAGGTGTCTTGCAGGACCACGCCAAGCCGCTGGCGCAAGGTGGGAATCGGCAACTGGCGGATGTCAATGCCATCGAGCAGGATCCGGCCGCGTTGGGGCTCATAGAGCCGGCACAACAGCCGAATAACTGTAGTTTTGCCCGAGCCGGTAGGGCCGACCAGTGCCACGTGTTCGCCGGGAGCAATGCGGAAGGAAAGATCGGTGAGGATCGGATCGTCTTCTCGATAGGCAAACGACACGTTGTCAAAGATCACTTCACCAGCGCTGGCCCGCCTACTGCCGCTCTGAATGGCCGCAGCAGTGCGTTCACTAGCGGGTAGATCAGCGATCTCGATCGGTTGCTCGAGCAGCTCGCCGATGCGTTCAACAGCGGTGAGGCCACCCTGGATCTGGGTAAAGCGCTCGGCCAGCTGTCGCAGGGGGTCGAACAGGCGTTGGGAATAAAGAATGAAGGTGGTGAGGGTGCCTAAGCCCATGGCACTGCCGAGCACCATGGCGCCCCCCAGGGCAAGCACCACGGCCACGGCGCTCAGGGCCACCCACTCGATGAAGGCCGAGATGGCGCTATCAAACAGGATTGTGCCGTTGACGGCCTCGCGATAGGCGGCGGTGACTTTGGAGAAACGGGCGCTGTTGGTGGCCTCGCGGCGGAACATTTGCACCACCTCCAAGCCCTGGAGGTTTTCCTGCAGATCCGCGTTGAGCTGGCTGAGCTCCTCACGCACCCGGTAGTTGGCCTTACGGAAGCGACTCTGCAACCAAAGAATGCCAAGCACCACCGGCACCTGGCTGACCAGCAGCAGCAGGCCTAGCCGCCACTCGATCGAAATCATCGTGACCGCAATCACCAACAGGGTGACTAGGTCGCCCAACACACCTACGGCGCCGCTGCCAAACACCTCGGCTAGGGCATCGACATCACTGGTGAGCCGGGTGAGCAGCTTGCCAACGGGGGTGCGGTCGTGGAAGCGCAGCGACAGCGCCATGGCGTGGGCAAACAGGTCGTCGCGGATGCGGGCGGTGAGCCGCTGGCCAACGGCCTGAACGTTGAAGGTTTGGATGCCCTGCAGGCCAAGACGCAGCAAAACCGCGCCCAGCAGCAACAGCACCAGCAGGCGCAGGGCCTCCGGCACCGCCATGCCATCAAGCCAGCCCAGGGTGGGCTCGCGCCGCAGCACTGAAATCGCCTGGCCCACCAGCAGCGGCTGCACCGCAGCGGCGAAGGCCACCGGGATCAGCAGCAGCAGGGTGAGGCCGAGGCGGCGGCGGTCCCGGCCGAGGTAAGGCAGCAGGCGGGCTAGGCGTTGCCGGTCGAGGCTTGCCATCAGCGACCTCGGGGGGTGGCAACCAGAGCGATGCGGTCGACGATTCCCTGGAGGGGTCCGTCGTCGAGTCGCAGGGCTAAGGGGTGGCCCACCAGCCTGGCGGTGGAGTGGAAAAGATCTTCAATGGCGATCAGGCCGTTTTCCTCCAGGGTGCGACCGGTGGCTACCAGATCGACGATCGCCTCACTCATGCCAGTAATCGGTCCCAACTCCACCGATCCAGCCAGATGGATCAACTCCACCGGAAGGTCGAGGGCATCAAAGAAGGCCTGGGCGCAGCCGGTGAATTTGCTAGCAACGCGGCAGTGGGCGGGCAGGTCGGCGGCGCGGCGATAGCCACTACTTGCCTTCACCGCCACGCTCATGCGGCAACCACCGAAACCCAGATCGAGCAGCTGGGCCACCGGCAGCTGGTGTTCGCGGATCACGTCGTAACCCACCACGCCGAGCTGGGCCTGGCCGTAGGCCACATAAACGGGCACATCGGCATTGCGCACCAGCAGGGCCCGGGCCTGACCGCAGGCGCTGGGCACCATCAACTGGCGGTTGCCGGGCTCAAGTAGGCCAGCGAAATCAAGGCCAGCGGCCGCAAAGCGAGCCACCGAATCCTTCAGCAGGGCTCCTTTAGCGAGGGCGACGGTGATCATGCCGGGGCTGCAGCGGTGATCATGGAAAGAAGCCACAAACCGGACTTTAACGATGCAGCAACTCAGCGTCGGGCTGATACCGGTACTGCGCGACAACTACATATTTCTGCTGCAACGCCATGGACAGGCGGTGGTGGTCGATCCTGCGGTGGCAGAGCCAGTGATCGCTGCTCTCGAGCAGCAGGGGCTGGAGCTGGTGGCGATCCTGCACACCCACCACCACAGCGACCACATCGGCGGCACCCCCGGCCTGCTGGCCCGCTGGCCCAAGGCGGCGGTGCTGGCCAGCCGCGACGACTTGCTGCGAATTCCGCTGCAAACCAAGGGGGTGGGAGATGGCGACAGCTTTGAGTTGCTGGGTGAGCGGGTGCAGGTGATCGCCGTGCCGGGGCATACCCGCGCCCACATCGCCTACTACCTGCCCGTGTCCGGGCACCTGTTCTGCGGCGACACCCTGTTTGCCGGGGGTTGCGGGCGCTTGTTTGAGGGCAGTGCAGCCGAAATGCATGCATCGCTGCAGCGGCTGGCCCAGCTACCGGCAGCCACCAATGTGTGGTGCGCCCACGAATACACGCAAGCCAATTTGGGCTGGGCTGCCGCGGTGGTGGCAGCCAGCGATCCCTGCGCCGGCGCCATCGAGGCGCGGCTGGCGGCGGTTGGGGCGACGCGGGGCCGGGGGGAAGCCACCATCCCCAGCAGCCTGGAGCTGGAGCGGGCCACCAATTTGTTTGTGCGAGCCAGCAGCCCGGAGCAGTTGGCCGAGCTGAGGAGTAGCAAGGATCATTGGCCCAGCTAGGGAGGGGGGCCAACCTGCAGGGCCTGCTGGGATGGGAACAGCACACCAAGGGCTCCGGGGCACAGGGCTAGCCGGCAGCGTTGGCCCCGGCTGTATTCGGCCTCCAAAGGCAAGCGCAGCCGCAGTTTTAGATCACCGAGCTGGACTCGATAGAGCCATTCCCGGCCCAGGAATTCGCGCCCCTGCACCCAGGCCTCGCCATCCGTATCTGGATGGAGGCCAATTGCTTCCGGACTTACCAGCACCTCCTCGCTATCGCCTGCAGCTCCCCCTTGGGGCAACAGGTAGAAGCCGGCTGTGGCGTGCAGGCTGCCTAGAGCTGTGATCACCTGATCACCACACCGCTGGGCCGGCAGCAGGTTGCCTTGGAGCACAAAACGCCCCACAAAGGAGGTAGCGGGATGCTGCACCAGGTGCCTGGGGCTAGCGCATTGGTGCAGCACCCCATCGCGCAACACCGCCACCCGATCACAGATGGCGAGTGCTTCTTCCGGATCGTGGGTAACGATCAGGCCGCTGGCACCACAGCGCGAAAGCACGGCGGGCAGCTCGCTGCGCAGCCGCAGGCGCACCTCCACATCAAGATTGGAGAAGGGTTCATCGAGGAGCACGACGGAGGGGCCCGGCGCGAGGGCCCGGGCCAATGCGAGCCGCTGGCGCTGGCCGCCCGAAAGCTCGTGGGGATAGCGGCCCTCCAAGCCATTGAGCCCGAGCAGCTCCAGCAACCAACTAGCCCGGCTGCTGTCCTGACCGCGCCGCAGGCCAAAACAGGCATTGCGCCAGGCGTCGAGGTGGGGGAACAGGGCGTAGTCCTGGAAAACCATGCCAACGCCGCGGCGCTCTGGTGGCAGCCAGCGGCCCGGACCGGCCACGGCCCGGCCGTCGATCAATACCGAACCGCGCTCTGGACGCTCAAAGCCGGCGATCAAGCGCAGCAGGGTGGTTTTGCCGCAACCGGAGGGTCCAAGCAAGCCCACTAATTCGCCCTGATGGAGGGCTATATCAATTCCCTGCAGCGTCCAGTCGCCTGCGGTGGCATTGGCATAGCGGTGCCACAGGCCTTGCAGCTGCACGTGTTCGCGCAACGGCAACTCGGCAGGCATCAGCTCGGCAAGGGGGCTGGCGATTGGCGCAGGACCGGCAAGGGCCATAGGCTCAGACACCATCCTGACCTGGCATGAGTCACCCGATGCAGCCCGAAGCCGTAATCACCGCCAGTGCGCCTGCGCCAGTAGGCCCTTACAACCAGGCAGTGAAGGCGGGGGGAGTGCTGTATTGCTCCGGTCAGATCGCCCTGGATCCCAGCACTGGCTTGATGGTGGGGGCTGGCGATGTGGAGGCCGAGACCCGCCAGGTGCTCAGCAACTTGCAGGCCGTGCTGGAAGCTGGCGGCAGTAGCCCAGAGCAGGTTCTGCGCACCACGGTCTTTCTGGCAGACCTGGGCGATTTCGCTCGGGTTAATGCAATTTATGCGGAGCTGTTTAGCGATGGGGTATCGCCGGCGCGTGCCTGCGTCGAAGTGGCGGCTCTTCCCAAGGGGGCTCGGGTGGAAATCGACTGCATTGCCCTAGCCGCTTAGCAACTGACTGCCAAGGAATTAGTTGGGCGGATTCAAGGGGCAATCCATCAGTCCGGCAGCTTGCTCGTCTACGGCGCTGAGTCTCTCCAGGATTGAGCGCAGGTCGAGGACGGACAACTCGCCATCTCGGCCCCACTTCATCACCGAGCGACCGATATCAGTGGAGTCGCCATTGCCGGAGCTCATCGCCATGACCAGGTCCCCGCATGTTGATTTCAACACTAGCCAGGCGCGGGGAGTAGAAATTCAAATAACTCGCCCTGCACCAGCGCCGAGCCCGGGTAAGGGCCAGAGGCTTGAGGCCTACCCCGGACCGGAGCGGCGCAAACGGGCAGCAAAAGCGATGGCCAGTCTTCGGCGCGGAAGACGGCGTACGGGGAGGAGAGCGGGGTGGAGGCTGGAGTGGAAACCATGACCCTGGGCGATTAATACACCTGTACTGTAGGCGAGAAAATGTTTTATCAAGTGCTCTGGTCTGACCTGCCCAGGCCTGCCTTGACCAGGATGATGGACTCGCCTGTCTGCGATTGAGATGAAACTGCCAGAGGGTTGGCGGGTCTGGCTGCTGGTAATTGGGCTGAATGCCTTAGCCGGCTATCTCTGGTTTATCGATCGAGGCGTCGAGCCGCCAGCCGCTGGCGGCAACCTCCTGGACCTGATCCGATCCCTGGGCCACTGAGCCTTGCCTGATGGCGCCGACGCACCCCTAAGCTCTTTTCCAACGGGGCGTGGCGCAGCTTGGTAGCGCGGGTGCTTTGGGAGCACTAGGTCGCAGGTTCGAATCCTGTCGCCCCGATTCAGTGATACCAACGGCTCTCGGGATTCCCGGGGGCCTCTTTTTTGGGTCAAATTGGCCAATGTACGAAAAATGTACGAATGGCCTGGCCTGCTGGACGCAGGCAGCGATCCGTTTGGCTCTTGTACGAGAGATGTACGAATCCCCTTTGCCCGCCTAAGTACGAGTGCTTCAAGGGGGCCTCTGACCGCTTCGCCGAGCCGGAATTCCGTTCTCTGCGAGCAGCTGCTCAACTGAGCGTCCGCGGCCGCGGCGAGCGCGCTCAGTTCGTCTCCAGCAGGTGGGGCGTGCGAGCTGTGGCTTCGCTCATCGCCGTGTTGCAACGTTCAAAGTGATACAGCACCGGCGAATTGGGGGAAGGAAACTTCCGGCGCCAATGGACCCCCGGCTTGAACAGGCCGGCTTTGCGCCAGCGGCACAGGGTTCTCTCGCTGACCTTCAGGAGTAGCCCGATGGCTCGGGCGTTAAGCCACTCCCCTGCTGCCAGAGGTGTTGCTGACTCATTGCTGCGAGGCCCGCTCATGATTTGCCTCGAGCTGGCTCGATCTCGATTAGGGCGCTCACGCTGCTGGTCATCGCTCTGAGCGCAGTTGTTGAGCAACTGGGACCCTCGCTGCTCTGCTGGCGGTTTCTTCCGGGAAAGGCAGAGAGCCTGTCTTCTCCTTGAACTGCAGTGGCACGGGACCTGCGATCACCAGCAGCAAGGTGCTGAGCTGCAAGGCAAGGACCAGGAGCAACAGCCTGTAAAGACCGCGCAGGCTGTTGACACTGACTAGGTGAGTGCCAGAGCGGCGGGTGCGGCAAAAGGCCGGTAGCTCAGGCCGGCGACCGCTGCTGCTACCTCGATGAGCAGAGAAGGAAGCCATCAGAACGGCACCTCTTCGCTTGTGATCGCGCTTCCCCAGCCCTGCAGAGCTGGCTGAGCTGCTTCTGCAGCTACTACTGCTCCTGAACCCGCCGGCTGTATGGCAGTACCTACTTGGCTGCCCTTTGGCTGGCCAGCAGGAGCTGCGGCCTGCGGCGCTGAATGTTCTTCTAGGGGACGAGCCTGGTCGCTGTCTGCCTTGCTGCCCAGTAGGGCAAGGCGATCCACCTTCACAACAGGCTTGCTGCGCTTCTGACCGGTATTGCGGTCGGTCCATTGCTCGATTGTCATGCGACCCACTACTCCAATCAGCGAGCCCTTGCGCACGTAGTCGGCAGCGACCTGGGCCTGCTTGCCCCAGATCTCAAGGCTGAACCAGTCGGGCTCCTCCTCCCGATTGCTGCTTGCCTTATCAACCGCCATGGTCAGATTGGCGACGGAAGTGCCGCTCTCAAAAAAACGCAGTTCTGGATCACGGCCGGCACGGCCAACCAGGGTGATTGTGTTGATGCTCATGGTTTTGCTTGATGGAGGTGGGCTGCGGCACGGCGGGCCTGCAGCAAGGACGGCAGCTCAATGGCTGGATGGGTGCGCAGCAGCTCGTGGATGGCACCGCTCCAGCTGAGTTCGTGCTGCTGGGCAAAAGCCCGCAGCTTTTGGTAGGTGTCGTTGTGGAGCGCCACGCATTTCTTGTGGCGGCCCAAGGGCAGACGCAGTGGCCGCGGCTTGTGGGCAGGTGGATTACTCATGCCACCCTCCGCAGCCCGCTGGTGTTGTGCCAGGTGCGCCGCAATGGTTCGCCCTCCCTGCCGCTCACCGGCACGAGCTGACAGCAGTGCCGCGAGCGGGGACTGGACTCCACCCGATAGAGCACGGTGCCATCACACCAAAGCTGGTGCACCTTGAAGTCCTGCTCGATAGCGCTGAGCTGGGAGCAGCTGTACTGGTGCGCTTCTTGATCGCCTGGCTCAGTCGGAGCAAGCAGGCGGAGTCCTTCTTTCAAGTGGCGCAGTAAGGCCAGTCGCTCGCTTGTGGCAATGATTTGCCTGTTGCTGCTGCTGCTGCTGCGGTCTGCTCTAAGCAGCGTGGCGTTGCGTTCAGCCACTGTTTCGTGCACCGCCGCTTGCAAGGCGGCCGCGGCGATCTGGAGCTGGGAGCGAAAGCTCAT
>NZ_JBSYHW010000010.1:0-56323 GCF_056108345.1 Cyanobium sp. NIVA-CYA 375
TCCTCTGACTGCTCCTGTTCACCCTCCGGAAAGGGTCACAGGACCTCCTGAGTTACACCACTCGGAGGGGCGCTACCTGCTCAGGCGAGGGGAGACACCCCCTAATAGACAGATGGCCTCCGGGAACCCTCTTGGCTGAAGTATTAATCCTGCGGGAACGCATCCCGGGGGAGTGTCGCGTTGCCGCAACTCCTGAAACCGTTCGCCGGCTATTGGCCCGAGGGCTGACGCTGCAAGTTGAGCAAAGCGCTGGTTTGGCGGCCGGCTATGCCGACCATGAATTTGAAGCGGCTGGAGCCCGCCTTGTTGCCCCAGGCCCCGAGCTCGGCGCTGGCGTCGATGCGGTGCTCTGCGTCAATCCCCCCGCTGCCGAAGTGCTGGATCAGCTGCGGCCTGGAGCCCTGCTGGCGGGTCTGCTCTCCCCCTATGGCGCCACTGCCCTAGTGGAGCAGCTTCAGTCCCGGCGGGTGTCGGCCTTGGCCTTGGAGCTGCTGCCCCGGATCAGCCGGGCCCAGACCATGGACGTGCTGTCGTCCCAGGCCAACATCGCCGGTTACAAGGCGGTGCTGCTGGCGGCTGCAGCCTTAGATCGCTACGTGCCGATGTTGATGACAGCGGCGGGCACAATTCAGCCGGCTCGGGCCCTGATCCTGGGCGCAGGGGTGGCGGGGCTGCAGGCTTTGGCAACGGCCCGGCGTCTTGGCGCGGTGGTTTATGTCAGTGATGTGCGGCCCGCGGCGAAGGAGCAGGTCGAATCTCTAGGTGGCAGGTTCCTTTCCCCACCCGAGCAGGAGGAGCGCCCCGCTGAAGCCGGCGGCTATGCCAAGGCGGCTAGCGAAGCCTTTCTGGCTGCTCAGCGTCAGCAATTGGCCGATCAGCTGGCCCTGGCCGACATGGTGATCTGCACCGCCCAGGTGCCGGGCCGGCGAGCTCCCTTGCTGATTTCCGATGAGATGCTCACGGGCATGCGCCCCGGCTCAGTAGTGGTGGATTTGGCCGTGGCCCAGGGCGGCAACTGCGCCGGCACGGTCTGCGGCCAAACGGTCGAGCGCCATGGCGTGCGGCTGATTGGTGGCGATGGCCTGCCCAGCTCCGTTGCCAACCACGCCAGCGCCCTCTACGCCCGCAACCTGGCGGCCCTGGTGGAGCACGTGCTGGGCGAAGACGGCTTCCAGCTCGACCAGGAGGACCCGATCGTGGCCGGCTGCCTGTTCACTCACGACGGCGCCTGCCGTTTCCCTGACCTCGTTTCCGGAGCTAACTGATGAGTGCCTTGACCCAAGCCCTCTGGGTGCTCCTGCTGGGCAGCCTGTTGGGACTCGAACTGATCGGCAAGGTGCCTCCCACCCTGCACACCCCGCTGATGAGTGGTGCCAATGCGATCAGCGGCATCACCGTGCTGGCTTCACTCACCTTGATCGGCCAGGCCAATGACCAGCTGCCCCTGCTGGTGCTCGGCTCGCTTTCGCTGGGTTTTGCCCTGTTCAACGTCGTTGGCGGCTTCCTGGTCACCGACCGCATGCTGGCCATGTTTTCGCGTAAATCACCCCGCACCGGAGGGACCCGCTGATGGCTGGAATTGAACTTTTGCCCGCCCTGATCGACCTGGGCGCCGTGCTGTTGCTGGCCCTCGGTATCAAGGGCCTCTCCAAGGTGAGCACCGCTCGCTCCGCCAATGGTTTGGCGGCCCTGGCCATGGGGCTGGCCGTGCTTGGCCTGCTGATTCAGCAGCCCCTATCCCCCCAAGCCTGGCTCTGGGTAGCGATCGGCACTGGCCTGGGCGGCGTGCTCGGGCTGATTACGGCCCAGCGGGTGCCGATGACTGCCATGCCCGAAACCGTGGCGCTGTTCAACGGCTGTGGCGGTATGGCGTCATTGCTAGTAGCTCTTGGGGTGGCGTTGTTTAGCCCCGGCGGCTCCTCCGGCCTGGTGGAGCAGATCTCGATCGTGATTTCGGTGTTCGTTGGCGCGATCACCTTCAGCGGCTCGATCGTGGCGATGGGCAAGTTGCAGGGCTGGATTGATACCCCCAGCTGGACCCAGAGCACCATGCGCCACGCCGTGAATATTTCCCTGGCGGTGGCCTGCCTGGTCGGTGCGATTGCCCTGCCTGGCGATATGGCGGGATCACCTCTTTGGTTGCTGGTGGTGGCCTCTTCCCTGCTCGGTATCGGTGTCACCCTGCCGATCGGCGGTGCCGACATGCCTGTGGTGATCTCGCTGCTCAACTCCTATTCCGGAGTGGCCGCAGCTGCAGCCGGTTTCGTCGTTGGCAGCCAACTTCTAATCGTGGCCGGCGCCATGGTGGGTGCCGCGGGCCTGATCCTCACCCAGGTGATGTGCACCGCCATGAACCGCTCCCTTGTGAGTGTGCTGTTTGGAGGAGCCCTTGGTGGGGCGGCACCGGTGGGCGGTGGCGGCGAGGAGGCCGGCTATACCCGCATCACCAGCTGCAGCGCTGAGGAATGCGCCCTTGCCCTCGAGGCCGCTGAGCGCGTTGTGTTTGTGCCCGGCTACGGCCTGGCAGTGGCCCAGGCCCAGCATGCCTTGCGTGAACTTTCAAAGTTGCTTGAAAACCATGGGGTAGAAGTTACGTATGCAATCCATCCGGTAGCTGGGCGCATGCCTGGTCATATGAATGTGCTTTTGGCAGAGGCAGATGTGCCCTATGAGCAACTGCTGGAGATGGACATTGTTAACCCTGAATTCCCCCGCACCGATGTGGTGATTGTGTTGGGAGCCAACGACGTGGTTAACCCAGACGCCAAGACCGATTCCACCAGCCCTCTGTATGGCATGCCCGTGCTTGAGGTGGATCAAGCCCGCCAAGTGTTTGTGGTGAAGCGCAGCCTTGGTGCTGGCTATGCGGGCATTAAAAACGCCCTGTTTGAACTTCCCCAGACCGCCATGGTATTTGGTGATGCCAAGGCCGTACTCAATGGACTGCTCACCGAGCTGCGCAGCATGGGAATCGGCAAAAAATGATTGATTAGAAAGATATGCACCTTTAAAATTTAAAGTAAAGAACTGTGAAGCCTTGTATGTCTCTATTGTTTTCATCCGGGGCATAAAATATATAATTAAGCCCAGCTCCTAGGCTCAGCCGTTTGGAGAGGTTGATGTCTAGCCCGACCGTTGCCATTGCGTCTGTACTGCCCTCGCTATTAGTGTTAGTTGCAATACCGCCACCAATGTAAGGGCTGAAGCGACTATTGGGATAGAGATCAAGAGTTAACGGCATTTGAAATGCCCCTTCATTGTTTTTATCTCCAGCAGGATCGATGTTGCCAAAAACATATGCTGGGCGTAATGAAATTGACGTATCTTTGCCAATCATTCTGCCAATGCGCCCGTAGGCCATGCCATAATTAGGATCACTAATGCCAAAGCGTAAGCCTCCTCCCAGTCCAATAATCCAGGGATTGGAGGGGAGTAGGTTGGAGGGCTGGGTATTGCTTGAATCTGTATCAACTTTGGGCGCTGGCGTGGCGGTTGGTTGCTCAGAGGTTGCACCTGCTTGCAAATTTAGTGATGAGCTCGCTTGATCGGACGGTACTAATTCCCAAATTGGCCGAGGTGCAAGAACGGTGGATTGCACTAATCCCCATCTGGGAGATTGGCCTGAAACCTGGTTGCCGCGTGCCGCTGTCTTAGAGTTTTTGGTGCGGTCTGATCCTTTGCTTTCGATAGAATTGCTGATGGCAGGTCTAGAAGCTTTTGCTGAAATAGGCAGGCAGAATGTAACAGCAATGCAGAATGGAATACTTAACCACTTTGGCGGCAACAAAATTCTTTTTTGAAATTGGCTTCATATTAACATCCTTGGTCTTGATGCCAAAGCCTGTTTTGTCTTCCTGATCTATGAAGGGGCGGTGTTGTATCGCTGGTGACTCAGCAAAATCGATTGCCAATGAGCTTCCGTCAGCGCTGGCCCTGGATTGGCCCGGATCTGCAGACTTTGCGGGATACCTTTGCCTTGCATCCCTGGTCTGTCGATTCAAGTCAGCGACTCCCGATTCGACTGCCAGATGGGGGCGCGCTTCTGCTCAAGCTGGATCTGCCGCAGTGGCAGGATCCTTGTGCCTGGGTGCTGTTGGTGCACGGCCTTGCCGGCAGTAGCGAGCGCCCAGGCGTACAACGACTGGCAGGCCTGCTGGTTGAAAATGGTTTTGCTGTCGGGCGTTTGAATCTGCGGGGCGCTGGCGAAGGGCGTGCCATGGCATCAGGCACCTATGCGGCCGCTTGCAACCGTGATCTGTTTCCGGTTTTGGCGACAGTCAGGCAACAGGCACTTGACCGGCCTTTGCTGGGAGTGGGCCTTTCGCTTGGAGGCACCGTGCTGCTTAATGCTCTATTGGCTTTACCGGATGGCCTCGACGGTCTGGCCTGCGTTAGTAGTCCCCTAAATCTTGCCGCGTCCTCACGTGAGATTGAGCGAACCCGCAATTTTCTTTACCATCGCTATATGTTGAGGGGAATGGTCCGCCAGACCCTCGCCGATCCCCAGGCAATCCCGCCAGGCACCCTGGCCGCACTTGATCGGGTAGGCAGGATTCGGGACTTTGACGCACTGATCACAGCGCCCCGCTGGGGCTATGCCGATATAGACCGTTACTACAGCGAGGCCTCTCCGCTGGAGATGCTTTGTTCTGGGATCTACCTGCCGCCTCTGCTGTTGATCCAGGCCCTTGATGATCCTTTAGTTCCCACGGCTTCGTTGATTGCAATGGCAAGCCTGCAGCTGCCCGATGTAGAGATTTGCCTGCCTGGAACTGGGGGGCATAACGGCTTTCACGGTGTGGGTGATTCTCCCAGTGGGAGCTGGGCAGATCGCCGCGTTTTGGAGTGGCTGTTGAGGTGGCGTCGCTAGATCTCGGTTGGTTTGAATGATGTTGCTCCATTTAGGTCAGTCAAAAATAGATTTGATCTTGAATCGATGGAATCTTTTGATCTACTAACTCAACGGAACTTTTAAAATTGGCTCCGCCTCGGGTTAGTCAATCTTCACGCGATTCAGGCGAACGATCAGTTCTTAGGGAATGTCGATCTGACTTTTTTAGGAGTCCCTAAAAAGCTATTGGCGCTTTCGTGCAAGGCCTTATCGTATTTTTTAGATATCCTCAGGCCTCTTGAGGATTGTTTTGATCGGCTTGAGCTGCTCAGCTATACAGCAGCGGCTTGGGTTTTTTAAACCGTTGATTCCATCTTTAACTGATATCTCTGCACTACCCACTCCCTAATGATTTGACCGTCGATTACGTGGTCCCGCAGGATCCTCTCGATCCGTTCGGGGCTAACGCCTCCGTAGATAATCCCTTCAGGCCAGAGCAGCAGCAAGGGGCCCTCGGCGCAAATGCGCAGGCAGTCGGCCTTGGTGCGCAGCACTATCCCCTCGGGCCGGGCCGGATCTTCTAAGCCCAGTTCGCGCACTCGGCGCTTCAGGGTGTTCCAGCTAGCGGCGCCGATAGATGGATCCGGGCAGCAAAGCGCCTTGGTGGGTGTGGCGCAGAGCAGCAGGTGGTGACTGATCACTGGTTCACCATCACACCGCTAGCGCTGCCGGAGCCTTGGCAGTAAGCCGTTCTGCAGCCTCATGCACCGCCTGACGGGCCCAAGCATCTACGGCCAGCACATCGTCTAGGGAGGGATTGGCCATGAGGTCGACTTGGTGGCGATCACAAACCCGGTCGATCAATTTGGGGATATCGAGGAAGTGGACCCTTTCCTCGAGGAAGAGGGCCACGGCCTGTTCGTTGGCGGCGTTCATCACCGCAGGCATCGTGCCGCCGGCGCGGCCGGCCGCGTAGGCCAGCTGCATGCAGGGGTACTTGGCCGGGTCGGGGGCGCGGAAGTTGAGCTGGCCCACCTCGGTGAGATTGAGCCGGCGCCAGGGGGTGCTCAGGCGCTCGGGCCAGCTGAGGCAATAAAGAATGGGCAGTTTCATATCGGGCCATCCCAACTGGGCCAGCACCGAGGAATCGGCCAGTTCCACCATCGAATGGATGATCGATTGGGGGTGGATCACGATCTCGATGGCGTCGTAATCGAGACCAAACAGATAGTGGGCCTCGATCACTTCCAGGCCCTTGTTCATTAAGGAGGCCGAATCCACGGTGATTTTGCGGCCCATGCTCCAGTTGGGATGGCTGGTGGCATCGGCCACAGTGGCCTTGTGGAGGTCTGCCGCCGGCCAGTCGCGGAAGGCGCCGCCGCTGGCGGTGAGCTGGATGCGGCGCAGGCCCGGGGTGGGGCTGCCGGTGGAGAGGCGCGCCGTCTCGGCGTAGGGGGTGCCCTGCAGGCACTGGAAGATCGCCGAGTGCTCGGAATCGGCCGGCAGCAGGCGCGAGCCGCTCTTCTCCAGCTCCGGCAGCACCACGGGCCCAGCTGCGATCAGGGTTTCCTTATTGGCCAGGGCCAGGTCCTTGCCGGCGCGGATGGCGGCCAGGGTGGGCAGTAGTCCTGCGCAGCCCACGATCCCGGTCACCACCAGATCGGCCGTGGACCAGGCGGCGGCGGCGCAGAGGCCCTCAGGGCCCCCCAGCAGTTCGGGCATGCGGGCGGGCCGGGCGGCGGGCTCCAGGGCGTGCAGCCGCTCACGCAGCTCCCTGACGCGCTCGACATTGGCCAGGGCCACCACCTCCGGTGCATGGCGCTGGATCTGACTCACCAATAGATCGAGGTTGTTGCCGGCCGTGAGGGCCACCACCCGGAAGCGGTCTGGGAATTCTTCGGCCAGTTCTAGGGTTTGGGTGCCGATCGAGCCGGTGGAGCCGAGCACGGAGAGGGCTTTCACGGCAGCAGCTCAAGTGGCCTTAAGTCTCCCATTGACCCTGCCGGATGCCCCGCAGTGATCCCGGCTGCTCTCACCAGTTGAGGCTGGATCCCCTTAACTAAACCGAGTTGGACCTATTCCTATGGCGGTACTGCCCGTATGGCTGCAGCGCTGGAACTTCATCGATCGGGCCAAGCTCGAGCGCCAGCTCTGGGATGCCTTCGAGCGACAGGAGGATTTGCAGGCCCTAGTGGATGGCTGTGAGCCGGGCTTTCAAAAAGAGGTATGGACCACCACCCTGGAGCGGATTCGCAAGATCGAGCGGATGATGCAGGGCCGGCAGGCACCCGCGCCGAGCGAGGACTGAACAGGGGCTTGCCCTCAGGAGCTACGCAGCCATTCGGTGATGCCGCCAGGCCTGTCGATCAGCTCGATGCCCTGGGCCCTCAGGCCATCGCGGATCCCATCGGCGGCAGGGAAATCCTTGGCGGCCTTAGCGGCCTGACGCTGTTCGATTTGGGCTTGGATCTCGGCGTCGCTGGGGCCGGAGCTGGTGGTGCTGGTTTTGGCCTCGGTTTCGCTCTGGAGGCCGAGCACTCCGGCCAGTTCCAGCAGCAGCTGCCCCTGATCCACCAGCTCTGGTGCCCGGGCCTCAGCGGCGGCGCTAGTATCACCTCGCTCCAGCCGATTGGCGAGGGCGCGCAGGGGCTTGGCCAGCTCGAACAGCACCGCCAGGGCTGCGGAGGTGTTGAGGTCGTCGTCCATGGCGGCGGCGAAGCGCTGGCGGGATGTGGCAAGAGCCGGGGGGCAGGCGGGGGCGGCGCCAAGCGTCAACGTGCTTGCTAGGCCCAAGGCCGCGTTGAGGCCCTTCCAGCCGGTGGCGGCGGCCTCCAGGGCTTCGGCGCTGAAGTCGAGCGGCTTGCGGTAGTGGGCTTGGAGGGTGAACAGGCGCAGGGTCATCGGCGAGATGCCCGAATCCAGCAGGGCACGGATGGTGGTGAAGTTGCCCAGGGATTTGGACATCTTCTGGCCGCCCACATTGACCATGCCGTTGTGCAGCCAGTAGCGAGCCAGCTCGTGGCCGCTGGCCGCCTCCGACTGGGCAATTTCGTTTTCGTGGTGGGGAAAGATCAGGTCGGCGCCACCGAGGTGGATGTCGATCGTGTCGCCGAGCTCCTCGCGCACCATGGCGGAGCACTCGATGTGCCAGCCGGGCCGGCCTGGGCCCCAGGGGGATTCCCAGCTGGGCTCGCCCACTTTGGTGCCCTTCCAGAGGGCAAAGTCGAAGGGGTGCTGCTTGCGGGCCTCCTCTGCAGTGGCCACCCGGCCGGCGGCGTTGTCCTGCTGCTCTGCCAGGTCGCGGCCACTCAACTTGCCGTAGCCGGCATGCTTCATCACGGCGAAATAGACATCGCCATCAGCGCTGTAGGCCGCCCCCTTGGCTTCCAGCTCGGTGATCAGGCTGCGAATGGCGTCCAGGCTTTGGGTAGCCCTCGGCATGCGATCCGGCGGCAGGATGTTTAGCCGGGCCATGTCGGTCACGAAGGCCTCGATGTTGCGCTCACTCACCGCCTGCATCGAGCTGCCCTCCTCAGCGGCCCGACCCAGGATCTTGTCGTCGATGTCCGTGTAGTTCTGCACGAAGGTGACCTGGTAGCCGCTCCAAATCAGATACCGGCGCAACACATCCCAGGCGATGTAGCTGCGGGCATGGCCCAGATGGCATAGGTCGTAGACCGTCACGCCGCAGCAGTAGATGCTCACCTGGCCGGGCACCAGCGGCTCGAACAGTTCAATGCGGCGCGTGAGGGTGTTGGTGAGGCGCAGGGTCATTGAGCTGCTGATTACTTGGCTTCCATCCAGTTGGGGCCGACGCCCGTCTCCACCACCAAGGGCACCGACAGGGTCACGGCTCGCTCCATGGTTTCACGCGTCAAGGTGAGCACCGCTTCGAGGGCCTCAGGCGCTGCTTCGAGCACCAGTTCGTCGTGCACCTGCAGCAAAAGTCTTGCCGGCAGCTGGGCGGCCTGCAGCTCGCGGTGCAGCTGCACCATGGCCAGCTTGATGATGTCGGCGCTGGAGCCCTGGATCGGCGCATTGGCGGCAGCCCGCAACTGCTGGGCCTCCATGCCGCCGCGGCGGGCCACCTCCAGGTCGATCTCGAGGGGATCCTTGCCGCGCAGCCGGCCCAGGCCGTTGGGATCGAAGTGGAAGGGCCGGCGCCGGCCCAGGATCGTTTCCACGTAGCCCCGGCTCAGGGCCAGCCGCTCCTGCAGCTCCAGGAAGGCGAAGACCTTCGGGTAGCGCTGCTTGTATTTGCTTAGAAACTCCTTGGCCTCGGCCTGGCTCACGCCCGTTTCCCGGGCGAAGCGCTGGGCGCCCATGCCGTAGATCACGCCGAAGTTGATCGTCTTGCCCAGGCGGCGTTCATCCGGTGTCACCGTGTCTTTGTCGAGCAGCAGCCGGGCGGTGAGGGCGTGCACGTCGTCGCCAGTGCGGTAAGCCTCCACCAGCACCGCTTCGCCACTGAGGTGGGCCAGGATGCGCAGCTCAATTTGGGAGTAGTCGGCGCTGATCAGCGACCAGCCCTCCTGGGGCAGGAAGGCCTTGCGGATGCGCCGCGAGAACTCGGTGCGGATCGGGATGTTCTGCAGGTTGGGGTTGCTGCTGCTCAGGCGCCCGGTGGCAGTTACGGCCTGGTTGAAATCGGTATGCACCCGGCCTGTCTCCGGCTCCATCAGGGCCGGCAGGGCATCCACGTAGGTGCTCTTGAGCTTGCTGAGGGTGCGGTGCTCCAGCACCAGGGGTACCACTGGGTGATCGGTTTCGAGCTTCTCGAGCACGGTGGCATCGGTGCTCCAGCCGGTTTTGGTCTTGCGCGATTTCTTGCGATCCAGCCCAAGGGTGTCGAACAGCAGTTCGCCCAGCTGCTTCGGCGAGGCGAGGTTGAAGTCGACACCGGCAGCCGACTTGGCCTCGCCCTCAAGGCGATCCAGGGTGATTTTGAGCTCGGTGCTGAGCTCACCCAGGTAGGCGGTGTCTATGCGGATGCCGGTGGCCTCCATCAGGGCCAGCACGGGCTCCAAGGGGAGTTCGAGTTGGTCAAGCAGTTGGGGCAGGGCATCGCCCATGGCGGTGAGCTCGCGGCGCAGCAGCTGGGCCAGGCGCCAGGTGAGGTGCACATCCATGCCGCAGTAGAGGGCGGCCGCGGCGATCTCCACGGACGCGAAATTGGCTCCCTTTGGCACCAGCTCGACGTAGCTGGTGGGGCTGAACCCGAAGTTGCGCTCGGCCATGGCGTCGAGGCCGTGTTTGTCGCCGGCATCGCGCAGGTAATCGGCCAGCATCGTGTCCATCACCACCCCGCCCAGGGGCAGGCCGTGGCGCAGCAGGATTAGCCGGTCGTACTTGGCGTTCTGCAGGGCCTTGGGGTGGGAGGCACTGGCAAGCCAGGGCGCCAGAGCGGTGAGCACCGCAGCGAGGGGCAGCTGGGGCGGGGCGTCTGGGGGGGCGCTGAGCAGGTCGGCCGCCGCGGGCGGGTGGTGGCCGATCGGGATGTAAGCGAGCTCCGCCGGGCCATCTCCCCAGGCCACACCCACACCCACCAGTTCGGCCTGGAAGGGGTTGAGGCTGGTGGTTTCGGTGTCTAAGGCCACGGGGCGGCCCGGATCTGTGCAGCCGTTGAGGAGCTGCACCAGGGCGTCCAGGGCCTCGGGGCTGCTGATCAGCTGGGGCTCGAGGGCAGGCAGCCCCTTGCTGTCCGGCTGATCGGGAGCTGTTGCACCGTTTGTTGAACTTTCTGTTTCACCAGCCGAAACCGCCCGAATGGTGGCTGTGACGGCCTTGCCGCCCGCGGGGCTGGATTCCTCCCTGGGCTCCGGCGGCACGGCCGAGAACAGCTGGGCGAAGTTGGGCACCTGTTTCACCAGGCTGTAAAGCTCCAGCTCCTCCAGGCTGCTGGCCAGGGCCTCGGCCTTGACTGCCCCCAGCTCCAGCCGTGGCTCGCTCGGCAGGGGGATGTCGATCAGGATCTCGGCCAGCATCCGCGAGCGATAGGCGCTTTCACGGTCGGCGCGCAGCTTCTCGATCAGGGCACCCTTGAGGCTGCCCTGGGTGGCCTTGGCTCCCGCGGCCGCCAGCTGGTCGAGGGCGGCATAGATGCCATCGACATGCTCAAACTCCTTCAGCAAATTGATGGCGGTTTTTGGCCCCACTCCCTTAACGCCGGGGATGTTGTCTGAGCTGTCGCCCGTGAGCGCCTTGAGGTCAACGACTTCGTCTGGTGTCACGCCGAGCTTGGCGATCACGCCGTCGTGGCGGATCTCCAGCGGCCCGCTGTTTTTGGCATAGGGGCCGCCGCCCATGTAGAGCACGGCGATGTCGCGCTCGTCGTCGACCAGCTGGAACAGGTCGCGGTCGCCCGAGAGGATCCGCACCCGCCAGCCCTCCGCCGCCGCCCGGTTGGCCAGGGTGCCGAGCACGTCGTCGGCCTCATAGCCCGGCGCCATCGCTAGGGGGATGTCGAGGCTCTCGGCCAGGATCTGCTGCAGGTTGGCCAGATCGGCGAAAAAGTGCTCCGGCGCCACATCCCGGTGGGCCTTATAGGCCGCATCTGCCTCGTGGCGGAAGGTGGGCTCGGCCGTGTCGAAGGCCACCACCAGGCCGTTGGGCTTGAGCCCCTTGCAGTTGTCGAGCAGGGCCTTTAAGAAGCCGTAGGTGACGCTGGTGGGCACCCCCGCCTTGGTGCTCAGCCCCCCGTCGCCCCCCTTGGCAAAGGCGTAAAAACTGCGGAAAGCCAGGGAGTGGCCGTCGATCAGAAGCAGCAGGGGCTTGGTGCCAAGGGCCACGTTGCTGCAAGGGGTGATGGGTCGGGTCAGCCTGCCAGAGCTCAGGCTTGCAGTTGGGCCATGGCGATCCGCACCACGGCCTCCGCGGTGCCCAGGGCAGTGGTGCTGTCGTTGGCATCGAAGAGATCAGCCGGCGCCTCATCGCCTTGGGGGTAGCGGCTGGCGCTATTCATGCGCGTAAGCGCCTTGAGATGCAGCTCAGCCAGGGCTGGAAGATCCAGTCCCTGCTGTTGCAGCAGCTCCACCAGTTTCTCGAGGGAGTGGCTGTATGGCGGAGTGATCCCGGCCGCCAGCAGCAAGGCCTTGAGGGCTTTTTCGGCGGCCTGACCCGCCAGGTAGCAGGCCTGGGCATGGAACCCCTGGCGGGCCGTGAAGCCCGCTGCCTCCAGATCGTTTTGGGCCTGGCGGATCCAGGCCTCAACCCTGGGAGTCACGGCTGATCCAGGCGCAGGGCGTCGCGGCCGATGGCCCGCCAGTAGGGATCGTCGCCCCCTTTCAGCTGCTGCCAGCGCTCCTGGCTCAGCGCCAGCACGTCGTCTCCGAGGCGGGCGTCCAGAAGAGCATCGGCCAGGGCATCAGCCTGCTGCTTGCTGGGGGCGATGGCCAAGAGGTCAACGTCGGAGCAGCCATCCCAGTCGCCGCGGGCCAGCGAGCCAAATAGCCACACCTCGCCGCCCGGCTGGCTGGCGGCGACCTCTGCGGCGCTTGCGCGCAACGCCCTTAGGCGGGCGCTGTGGCGCTGTTCGCGAATGGCGGCCAGGCTGGGCATTGGTTAATGCTAGGCCGATGGTGCAGGAGGCCATCCTCAGCGGCAGCGCCGCCTTCAGCCCCTGCGGCCGTTACCGCTTGTGGCTGGAGCGGGTGTGGCAGCCGGCGGCGCCACGGCTGCTGTTCATCGGCCTCAATCCTTCGCGGGCCGATGGCCAGCGGCAGCCTCGATGTGCTCAACCTGTTTGCTCTTATCAGCCCATCGCCTGCGGTGTTGCGCCGCGCTGCTGATCCTGTGGGCGTGGAGGCTGATTTCTGGCTGCAGCACCGGCTGGCGGCCCAGCCCCAGGCGCCGGTGTGGCTGGGCTGGGGCAACCAGGGTGCTTGGCGGGGGCGCGATCAGGGGGTGCTGGCCTTGTTGCAGGGGCGTGGTCTCTGGGCCCTGGGCCTCACCGCCGCCGGCCAGCCCCGCCATCCCCTCTATGTGGCCAGCGATGTTGCGCTGCAGCTACTCACCTGCCCCAACCAACAGTCCCTGGGGCATCCTGTGGGCACCTCCGTATCGCTGCCCGGCGCGATTCCATGTCCCGCATCCCCCGCCGCTACGCCGTGCACCTGCACATGAGCGGCGGCCAGACCGAAACAGTCAATTTTCCTACCCTGGAGGCCTTTCAACAGTGGTATGGCGGGGTGCTCACCGCCTCCGCCCCGGATACCTTCGTGAATGTGCCGATTGGGGACTTGGAGGGCGAGTATCTGGTGGTGCGACCCAACGGCGTGATTGGCATCCATGTGGAGCCCAAGTTCAATGCCTTAGATGAATGACACCTGAGCGGCTTGGCCTGCTCTGGGGGGTCACGGTTTTTGCCGGGGCCACTGCTCAGGCCCTGGCCTGGTTCACCGGTCTGCCGGGGGTGGTTTTGCTGCTCAGCGCCGGCCTGGTGATCGGCCGCTCCGGTTTTGGCCTTGTAGAACCCCTCGACCTGGGTGCTGGTCTGGGCACGGTGGTCGGCCTGCTGGTGAGCCTGGTGCTGTTTGACGGTGGCATCAACCTGCGCCTGCCCGGTGATGCCACTAAGCAGGCGGTGCTGCGCATCGTGCTGGTGCGCCTGTTGCTCGGCCTCGCAGCTGGCCTGCTGGCCGCCCACTGGTTGGCGGGGCTGAACTGGTCGCTGGCGGCGGTGTTCAGCGCCATCGTGCTGGCCACTGGCCCAACCGTGGTGACTCCGCTGGTGCGGCAGATCCGCTTGGCGCCGCCCCTTGGCGAGGTGCTGGAGGGGGAGGGACTGATCCTGGAGCCGATTGGTGCTGTGCTGGCGCTACTGCTTTTGGAGCTGGCCCTGGGCGACCTCCATGGCTGGCGGGAGCTGGCCCTGGGGCTGCTGCAACGGCTCGGTGGTGGTGTGGCGATCGGTGCCCTTTGCGGCTGGCTGCTGGCCGAAGCCCTGCGCCGCATCCCCGCCCAGCCGGCTGGAGCACTGCGGCTCCAGCTCGCCTTGGGCACCTTGTTTCTGATGTTTAGTGTCTGTGAGTTGCTGCTGCCCGAATCGGGGCTGCCCGCGGCCGTGGCGGCCGGGGTGGTGGTGGGTCGCCGGCCCGATACCGATGCCGCCGAGCTCGATGAGTTGATTCGTCAGTTGGCCCAGCTGGCGATCACGATGCTTTTTCCTCTGCTGGCCGCAGATGTGAGCTGGGCCGAACTCAGCCCCTTGGGCTGGGGAGGGGTGGCCTGCGTGCTGAGTTTGATGCTGCTGGTGCGCCCCGTGGCAATCGGCCTGGCCACCTGGGGCCTCGCCTACAGCTTGCCCCAACGGGCCCTGATGAGCTGGTTGGCGCCCCGCGGCATCGTTACCGCGGCGGTGGCCAGTCTGTTTGCGATTCGCCTTGAGCAGGCGGGAGTGGTGGGGGCCGGACGTCTTCAGGGGTTGGTGTTTCTGACGATCCTGCTCACCGTGGGGCTGCAGGGCCTAAGCGCCGGCCCCCTGGCCCGCTGGCTCGGCCTCTCAGAGGCAGCGGGCGATGCGGGGGCGGTCGGCGCCGCATCGGTGCAGCAGCAGCCAGGTGGCCAGTAGGTCGGGGCCTTGGAGGCTGCCGAGCAGCGCTGCCCGCAGGCTCTTCATGATTACGCCCTTCTTGACGCCGGCGGCAGCTGCGGCCTCGCTAAGCAGCCCCTGGGCCTGATCGGGCTCCATGGCACCCGGCGGCAACTGCTCCAGTAGGGCTGCCAGGGCTGGGCGCGCACCCTCGAGTTCGAGCTGGGCGCTGGCAGCTTCGTTGAGGTCTGGGGTTGCGAAGAATGGCCGGGCCTGGTCGACACCGTCGGCCAGCAGGGTGAGGGAGGGGCCGAGCAGCTCACATAGCTGTAGCTGCCAGGCGGGATCTGCGCTGATGCCGCTGGAATTAGCCGGCCAGCCCGCGGCGGCCCAGAGGGGCAGTAGCTGCTGCCGCAGGGCCTCGGGGCCCAGCTCGTGCAGCACCTGGCCGTTTAACCAGTTGAGCTTGTCCCAGTCGAAGCGAGCGCCGGCGCGGTTGACCCGCTCGAAGGAAAACGCTGCCGCAGCCTCAGCCAGGCTGAAGCGCTCGCCCATCCCCTCCGGCGGCGACCAGCCCAGCAGGGTCATGTAGTTGGCCAGGGCTTCAGCGGTGTAGCCCATCTGCCGAAAGTCGCTCACCGAGGTGACGCCGTCGCGTTTGGAGAGCTTCTTGCCCTCCTTGTTGAGGATCAGGGGGGTGTGGGCAAACACCGGTGGCTCGGCGCCAAGGGCCTGATAAAGCAGCAGCTGTTTGGCGGTGTTGGCGATGTGGTCTTCGCCGCGGATGACATGGCTGATCGCCATGGCGGCATCGTCCACCACCACCACCAGGTTGTAGAGGGGGTTGCCTATCTGGTCGGCGGGGGCTCGGCGGGCGATCACCATGTCGCCGCCTAGGTCGGCGCCGGCCCAGCGCATTTCGCCCCGCACTAGGTCGCTCCAGGTGATCGTGGCGTCGTCGTCGATGCGGAAGCGGATGGTGGCTTGGCGCCCCTCGGCGATGAAGGACTGTTGCTGCTTTGCCGTTAAGTCGCGGTGGCGGTTGTCGTAGCGGGGGGCCTGCTTGCTGGCTGCCTGCTGCTCCCGCATGGCGGTGAGTTCCGCCTCGCTGGCGTAGCAGCGGTAGGCGTGGCCGGAGGCAAGCAGTTGCTCGATGGCGGCCCGGTGCTCGCTGATGCGAGCGCTCTGAATCACGGGTTCTCCGTCCCATTGCAGCCCAAGCCACTGAAGCCCCTCGAGGATGTTGGCGGTGTATTCGGGCTTGCTGCGCTCTTTGTCGGTGTCTTCAATACGTAGCAAAAACTGACCGCCCAGACGGCGGGCGTAAAGCCAATTGAAGACTGCAGTGCGAGCCGTGCCTATGTGCAGGGTGCCAGTTGGGCTCGGGGCCAGTCGAACCCGAACCTGGCGATCTGACAGTAGTTGCCCTGCTACGGACTGCGCAGCATCCATAGGGACAACTCCTAATTGAAATGGAACGGGACTGACGGGATTCGAACCCGCAACTTCCGCCGTGACAGGGCGGTGCTCTAACCGGTTGAACTACAGTCCCAGGCAGCTTTTTGAGCTAACTGTGTCATCGTGATGACTTTTAAAGTATCCGTGATGGCCGGTCCGCTCGTCAACCAATTGGTTTAGGGCAGACCGACATTACGGATCGGCATTAAAGCCTCATGAGTCTCAGGGCCTGAACCCTGCTGGCTCAATCAAACGAACCTGATTGCCTCGGGCTGTGAATTCACGGCCTTGGTCGCTCTGAACAACCACCCTGCCACCGGATTTCACCCGAATCACCCGAGCTCGAACCCAGCCCAGAGCGGCTGATTCGAGCACCTTGACCACATCTCCGGGTTGTAAATCCAACTCCATGCTCAAACCAGCAAACTGCAAATTGGGGCATCGAACGCGCCGTGGAGGACTTGAACCCCCGACATCAGGTTTTGGAGACCTGCGTTCTACCAACTGAACTAACGGCGCAGGGCCGATGCCCCGTAATCAGGTGGCCGCGGCTAACCAGCCAGCTATCTAGAGAAAACCCAAGACAGCAAGCTGACGTTGCGTTGGCAACCTCAGCGGTCGAAGCGTTGCTTGACGCGTGTGGCTTTACCCACCCGGTCGCGCAGGTAAAAGAGCTTCGCCCTACGCACCTTACCGCGGCGCTCCACATTCACGGAAGCGACTTGAGGACTGTGAAGCATGAAGACCCGCTCCACGCCAATACCTTGGAAAATCCGGCGAACCGTGATGGTCTCGTTGAGGCCACCATGGCGCTTGGCGATCACAACTCCCTCATAGGGCTGCACACGCTCTTTATTGCCTTCTCGGATGCGCACACCGACCTTCACGGTGTCGCCGACATAAATGTCGGGCAGCTCATCTTTTAATTGTTCGGATTCAAAGGCATGAATCAGCTCTTGGGCGCTGAGTTTGCCGGTTTTGACCTTCGCGGCGGCGGGTTTTTCTTGCACCGCGGTGGCCGCGGGAGCCGCAGCGGTCACGGTGGCGCTCACCACCTGATCTGCCGCTTGAATTTCTGTCGACTCCGTTGCCATCTCAGCTCCGTTACGCCTTGCCAAAGAAGCAGTGTACCGGCTCGTGGTGCCCGGATTGCTATTCCCTCTTAGCCACAGCGGTCCAGTCCCATTGGTAGCTTTCAGTTCTGCCCTACATCGCTGCCGGATAGCTGCCGGTGGGTCACTGCATGAATCTGTTTGCCGACCTACTAGCCAGCACCAAGGCAGCGGCGGTTGCCTCCCCCACCCTGGAAACCGGTCCACGCATCCAGAAGGGACGCCGCGGCGTTGAGATCAAGTCGGCCCGCGAGATCGACACCATGCGCCAAGCCAGCCGGATCGTGGCCACGGTGTTACGCGAAATCTTGGAGCTGGCGGCTCCTGGCATGAGCACCGGCGACCTCGATCGCCATGCCGAGAAGCGCATCCGCGAGATGGGTGCAACCCCCAGCTTCAAGGGGTATCACGGTTTCCCGGCCAGCATCTGTGCCTCAATCAACAATGAAGTAGTGCACGGCATTCCGAACAGCAAACGGATTATTCAGGCTGGCGACCTAGTCAAAATCGATACTGGTGCTTACTTCGACGGCTATCACGGCGATAGCTGCGTCAGCCTCTGCGTAGGTGAAGGCGCCACCGACGAGGCCCAGACTCTCTGCCGGGTTGCCCAGGAATCGCTGCTGCAAGGGCTGCGCCAGATCAAGGCTGGCAATACCCTGCTCGATATCGCCGGAGCGGTCCAAGACCACGTCGAGGCCCACGGTTTTGCGGTGGTGGAGGACTACACGGGCCATGGAGTGGGCCGCAATCTGCACGAGGAGCCCTCGGTGTTCAATTTCCGCACCCGAGACCTGCCCAACATGAAGCTGCGCCCCGGCATGACCCTGGCGGTGGAGCCGATCCTCAACGCCGGCAGCAAGGCCTGTCGCACCCTCAAGGACCGCTGGACGGTAGTGACCCTTGATGGCAGCTGGTCGGCTCAGTGGGAGCACACCATCGCCGTAACCAGTGACGGTTGCGAAATCCTCACCGACCGCGATTTCTAGGGCTGGCCCGGGCTTGGCCGCGTCAATAGCTTGAAGTAGCCCCAACGCGCCAGGGTGGTTAGCGGCATCAACACGTAGGTGAGGGGGTTTGGGGTAACGATGATCAGGCTGAGCCCTAATCGGGCCTGGGCGAGTATCTGATTTGCCACGAATCCCGGCCCCATCACCCCGATTGGGTTGAGGCTTGAGCGAAATGGCCCCAACACCAACCTGCGAATGCGCAGCGGCCCGCTGGCGCTAGAGAGATCCAGGGCCCGCAGGCTCACCAAAGTGCCCAGCAGCCGTTTGCTTAATTCATAGAGAGGGCTGAGGGCGGGCTGGATTTCCGCTTCTGAGGTGTTGATCCATACCTCAGGCTTGGGTCGCTCTGGGCGGGGGCTTTGTTGCACCACCTCGGCAAACAGCTCCAGCAGCCGCCAGCTGCTCAGGGCATTCACTTCCAGGGCAAGCGCCGTGGCAGAGCGGCTGCGGAGCTGTTGCTGGTTGATGCCGTGGTTCAAGATCAAAATGTCAACACGCTCCAGCAGCCCACGCAGCTCCTGCTCCTGGCCGCAATGCCAGCAGACCTGCTCTAAGGGAATCGCTGTGCCAGCAGGATCCACCAGCAGCAGGGGTTCGCTGCTGCTGGTAAGGGCTACCAGCGAGCCGCCCTGCTGGGCTAGGGCCTGGAGCAGGGCCCGGCCCAGGCTGCCGCTCGCACCGGTAATCGCGACCCGGCATCCATCAAAATTGGTCATCTGCCTCGCACAAACTGCGGCTGACGCGTCAGCATGGTCGGAGATAGTTGACGGATTCGCCGCCTTAATGCCCACTGGCATGATCCCCGATTCTGTTGCCCCCCTAGTGCCCCTATTTGCTCCCTACTGCGGGGGGTTGGGGAGGTTTATGTCTTTGGAGGGTGCCTTGGCGATCCTGCTGGCGGGTGGTTGGACCGGTAAGCGCCGGCTGCAGGGGGGGCGTAGCCACATGTTGCGGTTGAGCTGGAGTGGTGAGACGGCACCCCAGGAAAATCTCCACTGTGAATTAATTTTTCCTGGCTTACCTGCGGTGAAGTACAGCTTTGAGCTGCCCTGCCACCAGCTGGTCCAGTGGTTGATGGATCGGGAGGGGGAGCAGTTGCCAGTAAGTTTCTGGCAATGGCTGCTGCTGGGTCAGCCGCCCCTTGCTACCGAAGTGGTGGACAGCGCCGCCTAAATTTTGCGCCAAGACATCACCCAGCGAGGTTGACAAATGGCCCCCACCTTGCTGATCGGCTCCTGCGAATCATTCAGTGGCAAATCGGCGGTGGTCCTTGGCTTGGCCCGCCTGCTGGCTCGCCAGGGTGTGCCGGTGCGTTTTGGCAAGCCCTTAGCCACCAGCCTCGATAGCCCGGCGGATCCAGCCAGCCAGTCGCCTTTGCTGGATGCTGATGTGCGTTTCATCGGCGCCACCCTGCGGCTACCGGAAAGCAACCTGATTCCCTCCCTGCATGTGCTGGATCCGGCTACGGCAGAGCGGCGGCTGCTGCAGGGTGATTTGGATCCTGGCTCTGGTTTTGAGCAGCTGCATCTGCAGCTTGCCGCCGCCAGCGACGGACTCACCCTGCTGGAAGCCGCCGGCAGCTTGAATGAGGGTCTGCTTTACGGCCTCAGCCTGGCTCAACTGGCAAAGGGCCTGGAGGCATCGGTATTGCTGGTGCACCCCTGGATCGATAGCTGCAGCGTCGACCCGCTACTTGCGGCTCAGGCCGAGTTGGGTGAGCATCTGGCGGGAGTGGTGCTCAATGCCGTCAAGCCCGAGCTGGTGTCAAAGCTGTCCACCGAGGTTGTACCTGCCCTCGAGCGGCTCGGTCTGCCGGTGCTGGGTGTGATGCCCCAAAGCCCGCTGCTGCGCAGCGTCACCGTGGAGGAGCTGGCCCTGCGGCTCGATGCCCAGGTGCTGTGCTGCCCGGAACGGCTTGATCTGTTGGTGGAAACCCTCTCGATTGGCGCCATGAACGTCAACTCGGCGATGGAGTTTTTCCGCCGCCGCCGCAACATGGCGGTGGTGACTGGCGCCGATCGCACCGATATTCAGCTGGCTGCCCTGGAGGCCTCAACCCAGTGCCTGATTCTCACTGGGGCTGGAGAACCCCTGCCCCAGCTGCTCAACCGGGCCGAGGAGCTGGAAGTGCCGTTGCTCAAGGTGGAGCATGACACCCTTACCACAGTCGAAGTGATTGAGCAGGCCTTTGGCCATGTACGTCTGCATGAGGTGGTGAAGGCCAGCTTTGCCTTCCGGCTGGTGGAAGAGCATTGCAATTTCGAACGCCTGTTTGCTCGGTTGCAGTTGCCCGCGTTAACGAAATAACGCTGCTAGTTTCATTGGACTGGCAAGAAACTACAGGTGTCGCGATCTCTTGATCTTCCGTCGCTCGCTCGGATCGACACCTTGGCCCAGGAACTGGCGATGCTCCAGGACCGCAGCAAGCGTCGCATTGCAATTTTGGGCAGTCGCCATGTGCCCGTGGTTTCGATTCATCTGGTCGAGTTGGTTGCCCGTTCCCTGGCCCAGGAGGGCCACAATCTGGTCACCTCCGGATCGCAGGGAGTCAATGCGGCGGTAATCCGTAGCGTGCTGGAGATTGATCCGGCTCGGCTCACTGTGTTGTTGCCCCAAAGCCTTGATCGCCAACCCGGAGAGTCTCGCGATCAACTGGAGCGAGTGCTGCATCTGGTCGAGAAGCCCGAGCACGATGAGCTGCCGCTGCCGATGGCAAGCAGCCTCTGCAACCAAGACATCATCAGTCGTTGCGATCAGCTGATTTGTTACGCCTTCCACGACAGTGAAACCTTGCTAGCCAGCTGCCGGGTCGCGGAGGACATGGGCAAGGTTGTCAGCGTGATGTTTTTTGACTGAACTTCTCAGCTGAGAAGCTCAGTCGAGGCAATTCAGGGGCCGCCGAAGGCCACCTGGCAGGCCGCATTGAGCAACTGGGCTTCGGCAGCGATCGTGGGAGCGTAGCCGTTCAGCTCGCCATCGGCGCAGTCTGCATCCATGCTGTAGCTGCGGCCCTCACGGTCGACCACGAAGGTCACCACGTGGTCGTTCGGTGCCTTCAGGGATCCGTAATCCAGCCGGTAGGTGCTGTCCGGCACCACGATCGTGGCGGCGGTGGCCAGGCCGGTGATGCCCCAGACCGTGGCCCTGGGTCCCCACCATCCCCAGGAGGGAGCTCCCCCGTACCAGCCCCGTCCATACCAGCCGTGCTTCCAGGGCCTGTGCCGCTGCCAGTCGTGGCGAGCCCAGCCGGGATGCTGCCGGCGATAGTCCACCGGACGGTTCCAGTGGTTGTGCTGCTCGCTGGGATTCCAGCGGCTGCTGTGCCAGCGGTTGGAATCGCGCTTCCAGTAATCAGGGTTCTTGGTGCCATGGTTGCTGCCCCCGTCGGACGGATTGGCCGCCGCGGAGAGCGTCAGCAGGGGCGTTGTGGCCACTGTCAGCAAGGCTGTTGTGACCAGGGTCATGCTGCTGCTCCTCCAGCGCCCTGAAGTCCTTCCGCTCCGTCCAACCCCTCGGCTCATCGGTGGTGGCTGCAATCCAGCCCCCGGTTTAGGTCAGGGGGATGCTGTTGTCATCCGATCAGGGCCCGCAGCCCCTCCACGTAGAGGATGCCGCTGCAGGTGAGGCCACCGGCCCAGCACAGGCCGCGCAGCGCTGGCACGTTGCCCACATACATGCCGATGTAGGCCAGGCGCAGAAAGGGATGGATCCAGGCCGCGGCGATCGCTACCGGGCTGCTGACACCAGCCACCAGGCACAGCAGGGCAGCGGGGGCGTGCAGGGTGAAGGCTTCAAAGCAGTTTTGGTGCGCCCAGGCGGCCCGCTTTCCCCAGGCCGGCAGCCGCTCAAACATCGCCCGCGGGGCGGCCAGGTCGGCCAGCTGGAAATTGGCCTTGGAGCGGGCGGCGCCCAGAGGCACGGTGCTGAACACCACCACGCCAGCTGCCAGCAGCAACGACCAGGCGAAAGGGGCGAGGGCGGAGGTCATGAACGACAGGCGCAATCGGTGCTTGGTCAGGCTGACAGGCCGCCCCTACGATCCGTGAACGCTTCCGACTTCCAGACTGCGCCCCATGGCCGACACCTATTCCTTCGATGTGGTGAGCGATTTCGATCGCCAGGAGCTGGTCAACACAATCGATCAGGTGCGCCGCGACGTGGGCACCCGCTACGACCTCAAGGATTCCAACACCGAAATCGAGGTGGAGGAGACGAGCCTCACCATCACCACCGCCAGCGACATGACCCTCCAGGCCGTGGAGGACGTGTTGCGCCAGAAGGCAACCAAGCGCAACCTCTCGCTGAAGATCTTCGACTTCCAGACCCCCGAGCCCGTGGGGGGCAACCGGGTCAAGCAGGTGGTGAAACTGCGCAAGGGGCTCAGCTCGGAGCTGGCCAAGCAGCTAAGCAAAACCGTGCGGGACGAGCTCAAGAAGGTCACCGTTTCGATCCAGGGCGACAGCCTGCGGATCACCGGCAAGAACAAGGACGACCTGCAGCAGGCCATCAACCTGCTCAAGGCCCAGGACGTGGAGGTGCCTTTGCAGTTTGAGAATTACCGCTGAGCCAGTGCAGCCGGCCTGTTTCGCCCCTGGCTGGCGGTTCTGGGTTGATCGGGGTGGCACTTTCACAGACGTGGTGGGCTGCAGCCCCGCCGGAAAGCTGGTGGTGCGCAAGGTGCTGTCGGTGCAGCCGGAGTGCCCGGGTGACCCGGCCGTGCGGGCGATCTGGGACGTGTTGGGCCTGGCGCCCGGCGTTTTGGCCGGCAGCCCCCTGCCGCTGGGATTGGTTCGGGAGGTGAGGCTCGGTACCACCGTGGCCACCAATGCCTTGCTCGAGCAGCGCGGCGCCGGGGTGGTGCTGCTGATCAACCGCGGCTTTGCCGACCTGCTCAGCATCCGCGATCAGCACCGCCCCGACCTCTTTGCCCTGGCCATTCAGCGGCCCAGCCCCCTGCGGGTGCGGGTTCTGGAGGTGGAGGGGCGCCTGGATGCGCAGGGGTTCGAGCTTGAGGCGCTGCAGTGGGGAGAGGATTTGCAGCAGCAGTTGCTGCAAGCCCAGGCCGACGGCTACAGCAGTTGTGCTGTGGCCCTGCTGCACAGCACCCGCAATCCCAGCCAGGAGTTGCAGCTGGAGCAGTGGCTCGCGCCCCTGGGCTTTGAGTCCGTGGTGCTTTCCCATCGGCTCAGTGGCCAGCCCCGGCTGGTGCCCCGCGGCCAGACCGCCCTGGTGGAGGCGGCGGTGGCGCCGGTGCTGGGCCGCTACCTGCGCCAGGTGCAGCGGGCCTTGGGGCCAGCAACCCGGCTGCGGGTGATGCGATCCAGTGGGGCTTTGGCAGCGCCTGAGCAGCTGCTGGCTAAAGACACGATCCTCTCGGGGCCGGCCGGAGGCATGGTGGGCGCCGTGGCAGTGGGCAGGAGGGCCCTTGCTGCCGCTGGACTGCCGCCGCAGCCGATCGTTGGTTTCGACATGGGCGGCACCTCCACCGATGTCTTCCATTTCGATGACCGCAGCCTCTCAAACGCTGGCGGTGATCTGGCCTGGGAGCGCAGCCCTGCCACCGAGATCGCTGGGCTGGAATTGCAAGCTCCGATGTTGCCGATTCACACCGTGGCTGCTGGCGGCGGCTCGGTGCTGCGCTTTGACGGCAGGCGGCTGCAGGTTGGGCCTGTTTCTGCAGGCGCTGATCCCGGTCCGGCGGCCTACCGGCGCGGCGGGCCGCTCACCATCACCGATGCCAACGTGCTGCTGGGCCGCCTGCCGCTTGCCGCCCTGCCAGCGGTGTTTGGCCCCAAGGGCGACCAACCCGCTGATGGGGAAGCGGTGCGGCGGGGGTTTGCGGAGCTGGCGCTTGAGATGGCCGCGGTGGCGCCTGGGATCAGCCCGGAGCGGCTGGCGGTAGGGGCCCTGCAGATCGCCATTGAAACGATGGCGGAAGCCCTGCGCCGCATCTCGATCGAACGCGGCCACGACCTGCGCGAGGCCCTGTTGGTGAGCTACGGCGGGGCTGGCGGTCAGCATGCCTGCCGCCTGGCCGAGGTGCTGGCTGTGACGCGAGTGTTGCTCCACCCCTTGGCGGGGGTGCTTTCCGCCTATGGCCTCGGCATGGCCGAGCAGAGGCTGCTGCTGGAGTGCTCGCCGCGGTTGCCGCTGCGCCCCGACAGCCTGCCCCTGCTGCGTAAGCGCTGCGCCGAGCTGGAGCAGCAGGGTCTCGCCGATCTGCGCCGGCTGGGGGATTTGGCCGAGGGGGCCACTGGCCGGCTTGGGGTGCGGCTGGAGCTGCGGGCTGCCGGCAGTGAGCGGGGTCTGGAGGTGGCGTGGTTGCCAGATGAGCAAGGGGTGGAAGACCTGCAGCGAGCTTTTAGCGCCGCCCATCTGCAGCGCTTCGGTTATCGCCCGGTGGGAGAAGACTGGTTCGTGGAGCGCCTGCTGGTGGAGCTGGCTCCCCCGGCGGTGGTTGGGGGGCTGGCGGTGGTTCCAGAACAGGCTGTTGCTGCAGCCCCGCTTGCTGCCCCAACCACTCCCCTGTGGCTGGGCGAGGCGGCCGGCTGGCGGCCGGTGCCGCTGTGGCAGCGCTCCCAGCTGCAGCCCCAGCAAAGGCTCGAGGGTCCAGCCCTGGTTGTGGATGCGACCAGCACCACCGTGCTGGAGCCTGGCTGGCAAGCCCTGGTGCTAGCCGATGGAGCCCTGCTGTTGGAGCGGGACGGCGCGGCGGCGGCCAGCAGCGGGGTTGGCCAGGCTGTTGAAGTTGTGGAGCAGGGGCCCGATCCCACCCTGCTTGAGCTCTACAACCACCGCTTTGCGGCCATCGCCGAACAGATGGGCGGGCGACTGCAGCAGAGCGCCCGCTCGGTGAACATCCGCGAGCGGCTCGATTTCTCCTGCGCCCTCTTCGATGCTGCGGGTCAGCTGGTAGCCAATGCCCCCCATATCCCGGTGCATCTCGGTTCGATGGGCGACAGCGTGGTCAGCCTGCTTGCGGCCATCGCCCGGGGCGAGCGCCCCCCATTGGCTTCTGGCGATGTGGTGCTGTCAAACAATCCCTACAACGGCGGCACCCACCTACCAGACATCACCGCCATTACGCCGGTTTTTGTCCCTGGCTTGGGCGACTCCCAGGCTGGGGCCCCTTTGTTTTTTGTGGCCTGCCGCGGCCACCACGCCGATGTGGGCGGCATCACCCCTGGTTCGATGCCGGCCTTCAGTCGCAGCATCGACGATGAGGGCCTGCTACTCGACAACGTGCCCTTTTTGAGCAATGGCAACTTTGATGAGTCGCTGTGGCGGCAGCGACTAGCTGCAGGTAGCCATCCAGTACGCAACCCCGACCAGTTGCTTGCCGATCTGCAGGCCCAGGCGGCGGCTAACCGGCTGGGTGTTCAGGAGCTGGGGCGCTTGATTGAGCGCCATGGCCTCGCAGAGGTGCGGGCCTACATGGCCCACGGGCAAGCTCACGCTGCCGAGGCGGTGGGTCGGGCGCTGGCGCACCTGAGCGACGGGTCTGCCCGGGTGGAGCTCGACCACGGCGCCTTCATCCAGGTAGCTGTTCGCATCGACGCTGCGGCTCGCCGGGTTCAGGTTGATTTCAGGGGCACCTCGCCCCAGCACAGCGGCAATCTCAACGCCCCTTTAGCCGTAACCAAGGCGGTGGTGCTCTACGTGTTTCGCTGCTTGGTGGGCGAACAAATCCCCCTTAATGCCGGCTGCTTCGAGCCGATCGAGCTGATCGTGCCGCCGGGCTCCCTGCTGCATCCCAAGCCACCGGCGGCGGTGGTTGCCGGCAATGTGGAAATCTCCCAAGCGGCAGCCAACGCTCTCTTTGCGGCGCTGGGGGTGCAAGCCGCCGCCCAAGGCACGATGAACAACCTCAGCTTTGGCAATGGCCAATGCCAGTACTACGAAACGATCGGTGGGGGCAGTGGTGCTGGCATCCGCCCCGGTGGTGCCGGCTTTGACGGGGCGGCCGCTGTGCAGAGCCACATGACCAACTCCCGCATCACTGACCCGGAAATTTTGGAAACGCGCTTTCCGGTGCGGCTCGAGCGCTTTGGGATCCGGGCCGGATCGGGCGGGGATGGGCGGTTTCGTGGCGGCGATGGGGCGGTGCGGCAGCTGCGTTTTTTGGCCCCGATGACCGTTGCCCTGATCTCCGGTGCGCGGCGGGTGGCTCCCGCGGGGTTGGCCGGTGGGCTGCCGGGCGCCTGCGGCCGCAACACCTGGATCGGGGTTGATGGCACGAGCCGGCAGCTCGACGGCTGCTGCGAGCTGGAGATCCAGCCAGGTGAAGCCCTCTGCATTGAGACCCCGGGTGGCGGTGGCTACGGCCCCCCCTGTAAGTCATGAGCGCTGTAGTTGTTAGTTGGTCGAATCGCTTGAATTGGTCGTGGTTGGCGCTGGCGACGCTGCTGGCTGCACCAGCCCAGGCAGAGGTGCTGCAGGAGCGCAGCCAGCGCTTCCACCCCCAGTGGTCTGCCGCCGGCATGGTGGCCAGCCAGGAGCGCTGGGCATCGCTGGCGGGCGCTGAGATCCTGGCCAGCGGCGGCAATGCGGTGGATGCGGCGGTGGCCACGGCCTTTGCCCTGGCTGTCACGTTGCCCCAGGCGGGCAACCTCGGCGGCGGTGGTTTTTTGGTGCTCTGGCTGCCCGGGCCATCACCGGCTGCGGGCCGGGGCTGCCCCACCGCCCCAGAGCTGCGCCTCGGCCGTGGCACGGCGGTGGCCGTGAACTTTCGCGAGACGGCGCCCCTGGCAGCCACCGCTGGGATGTTCCTCGGCCCCGCAGGCGAGGTGGATCGTCAGCGGGCGACCCGCAGCCTGTTGAGTGTGGCCGTGCCTGGCAGCCCCGCCGGTCTGTTGCTGAGCCAGCGCTGCTATGGCAGGCTCTCGCGGGCCGCGGTGATGGCGCCGGCGATCCGCCTGGCCAGCCGCGGGTTTCCGGTGGGCAAGGAACTGGCCGATTCCCTGCGCCAGGCCGCACCCCTGCTGCAGTCAGACCCCACCTCCAGCCAGCTGTTCCTCAATCCCCCCATGCGGCCGGCAGAGCTGTGGCGCCAGCCCCGGCTTGCTGCCAGCCTGCGGCGCATCGCCGCCCAGGGCGAGCCGGGCTTCTACGAGGGCCCAACCGCCGATGCATTGGTGACCTTGATGCGCCAACGGGGCGGTCTGATTCGTCATGCCGATCTCAAGGGCTACCGGGCCCAACTGGTGCGCCCCCTGCAGGGGAGGTTCCGCAACCATCCAGTGCTCACCATGCCGCCCCCCAGTGGTGGTGGCGTCACTTTGCTGCAGCTGCTCCAGGTGCTCGAGCCCATGCCCCTGGCTGAGCTGGGTCTCAACAGTGCCGCCAGCCTGCACCGGATGGTGGAGGCCATGAACCTCGCCTATCGCGATCGCAACCACTGGCTAGGCGATCCCGACCAGGTGGCGATGCCGTTGGAGCGGTTGCTGAGTGCGGCCCATGCGGAGCGGCTGCGGGCCCAGATCAGGCTGGAGCGCCATCGCCCCGCCAGCGAGCTAGCGGCCCAGGGCTTCCAGGTTGGCGGCACCAACACCACCCACCTTTCAGTGGCCGACCAGCAGGGGGGGATGGTGGCCCTCACCACCACCCTCAACTTCGCCTACGGCAGTGGCATCAGCGTTCCTGGTGCCGGTTTCCTGCTCAACAACGAGATGGACGACTTCACCGCCAAGCCAGGGGTTGCCAATGCCTATGGGGTTGTGCAGGGCAGCGCTAACGCCATCGCCCCGGGCAAGCGTCCCCTGAGCTCGATGACGCCCACCCTGGTTTTCCGGCCCGATGGCCAGCCCTGGTTGGCTACCGGCAGCCCTGGCGGCAGCCGCATCATCACCACAGTCCTGCAGGTGCTGCTCAACCGCCTTGTCCACGATTTGAATTTGGCGGCGGCGGTGGCCACCCCCCGCATTCACTCCCAGCTCTGGCCTGATCAGATCAGCGTGGAGCAGGGACTTAGTCCTGACACCGTGAAGCTACTGGAGGCAAAAGGCCACCGAGTAGTTGTTACGGCCGCCATGGGATCGGCAAACAGCGTTGAGGTGTTGCCGGAGGGCGGCAGCTTGGGGGTGGCTGATCCCCGCCGCCTCGGCGCGGCGGCCATTGGCGAGCTGCCGCTTAACTGGCCGGCTGGCTTGGTGGGGCCGTGAGCAGGTTGATGGCGGAAAACGCCATGCCAATGCCAAACAACATGCCGATCGCCCAGATGCTGTCGGAGGGCCACTCGGCAATCAGCATGCCGCCGAGTACGGCGGTGACGATGCCGTCAATCAGCACCAAGCCGCGAGCCGCTCCCTGGCCGGTGGCCGCGGCGGCTAGCTCCATCACGCCCTCAAAAGCAAGCAGGAAGCCGACAAACAACGTCAAGCTCACCTCACTGGCAACTGGGAATGCCAGCACCCAGACGCCGCCGCCCAGATAAAGCAGACCGGAGAACAGGCGGAAGATTTTTCCTTTGATATCAGCTTCGCCAGTGAGACGCAGTATTTGGGACACCCCGGCAATCACCGATACGGCCCCAACGGCGATGGTGAGCAAGGTGGCCGAGACAAATGGCAGCACCACCGACAGCCCGGACGCAGCAAACAGCAGGGCTGCGGTGACCCAGCGCAGGGCGGGAGAAGCGGGAACTGTCAACGACATAAAAGCAATTAACTACCAACTTTAATCGCCGCGCTACAAGGGCTCGCTGTCAGGAAATGCTCATGGCTATGTAGCAAAGCATCACAGCTTTCGGCGTTGCCCGATCGCGCTCTCCAGCGTGGAGATCAATCATGTTTGGTATGGGCACCATGCTTGAGCTGCTACCGCCGCTCAACGATCACAACCTTCCATGGATGGACACCATCCATCCGATCGTTGTGCACTTTGTGATTGCCATGGGGTTGATTACCTTTGTATTTGATCTCATCGGAGTTGTAACCCGCCGGCCAGCTCTGTTTGAGGTCAGCTTTTGGAATCTCCTATTTGCCACAGCCGCCATCTTTGTGGCAATTATGTTTGGCCAGATTGAGGCGGGGCTGGCCAATCCCTACGGCGCTTCCCGCGAGATCCTCAATCTGCACAGCACGATTGGCTGGTCGTTGGCGGGGGTGTTGTCGATGATGTCGGGCTGGCGTTATGTAATTCGCAGTAAGGACCCCCAACAGTTGCCCTTGGCATTTCTTGGCGCCGGTGGACTGCTCAGTGCCCTGATTGTGTTGCAGGTCACCCTTGGTAATCAGTTGATCTGGGTGTACGGCCTGCACACGGTGCCGGTGGTGCAAGCCATGCGTTCAGGGCTGGTGTGATGGCCGCCTTCATTCCGGCGGGCTCACCGATTCAGCAGTTGGCAGCTGATCTTGGGCCCAATGGGCTTCCCTATGCCCTGCCAATTCACCCAAACCTGGTGCATTTCACGATCGGTCTGTTCGTGATTGCCATCGCCTTCGATATTGCCGGCGCCCTATATCCGGTGGAGAAGCGGGTGTTTCGCTTCTTAGCCCTGCCCGTAACCCGCGGGGGCTTCCACGATGTGGGCTGGTACAACCTGCTGGCCTGCTCCATCGTTACCTTTTTCACGGTGGCTGCCGGCTTCTACGAGATGTTGCTGGCAGTGCCCCTGCCTGGAGTAACAAGCAGCATCGGACTGCAGAGCATGGAGACGATGCTTGTGCATGGCGTCGGTGGAGTTGTGATCCTGCTTGTGATCGTCGCCATGACGGTGTGGCGCGGCTATCAGCGCTTTGTCTGGCGTCGTGACATGGGTCGTCAGGTGCAGTGGCTCTACCTGCTGGTCGGCCTGGGCTTATTTCTTGTGATTGGGCTGCACGGCACCCTCGGCGCCGAGCTTGCAGCTGAATTCGGTGTTCACATCACCGCCGACCAACTTCTTGCCGCTGGCGCTGATCTCAAGGAGGCTCTGCCGTGAGTAATTCTTCTGACCGCTCCCGCCCACCAATCAGCAGCGCCGGCTTGGCGGGCTTGCTGGCTTGGATTGGGGTGTTGGTGGCCTTGAGCTGGTGGATGGCCAAGCTGTCCTACAGCTGGTTGCCGGTACAAGCCTCTACCGCGGCACCACTGGTCGATGGGCTGTTCAGCTTTGAAACGGGCATCGGCACCTTCGTGTTTGGGGGGGTGATTTCGGTGATGGCTTGGGTGCTGCTCAAGCACCGCGCCGAGAAATACGACGAGAGCGATGCGGAGCCGATTGAGGGAAATACCCGGCTCGAGGTGATCTGGACGGTCATTCCCTTACTGCTGGTGATGGCTATCGCGGTTTACGCCATGCGCGTCAACACCAAACTCGGAGTTCTTGGGCCGATGGAGCACATCCATTTGGCTAATCCGGTGGAAGACCAGGGTGGCTACGCCGCCGATCGCTTGCCGGCTGAGCAGGTGGAGGTGATTGCCCGCCAGTGGTCTTGGGAATTTCGTTATCCAAGCGCCAATGTTTCAACCACCGAGCTGCATCTGCCGGTTGATCAGCCCGTCAGCTTCCGTTTGGTGTCAGACGACGTTATTCATGGCTTTTACATTCCAGCTTTCCGCCTCAAGCAGGACGTAATCCCTGGCCGGGCGATCAACTTCAATCTCACTCCAACGCGGGAGGGGCGCTACCGCCTGCGCGATTCCCAGTTCAGTGGCACCTGGTTTGCTGCCAACCAGGCTGATGTGGTGGTCGAGAGCTCCGAGGCCTACCAGGCTTGGCTGAAGAATGCCGCTAGCCAGCCGCTGCAGCCCGGCATAAGTGACGCAGTAATCGAATTCAGCGAGCGCAAGCAGCTGAAAAATCCAGGCTGGGCCACCGTGCCACCAGCCCCACCGCCCCAGGTGAACGTTCCCGGATCCAACACCCTGCCGCACGACGCCTGAGCCCGATGACCTCCGCTACCTTCCCGCCCAGCCCTCCCGAAAACACCTCCTGGAGCCGTTACTTCGGCTTCAACACCGATGCCAAGGTGATTGGCATTCAGTACATCGTTACGGCCTTTTTCTTCTTCCTGATCGGTGGCCTGCTGGCCATGATCATCCGAGGAGAGCTGATCACACCTCCTTCTGATCTGGTAGATCGCACTGTCTACAACAGCATCTACACGATGCACGGAACAATCATGCTGTTCCTGTTCATCTTTCCGGTGCTAAATGGCCTCAATAACTTGCTGATCCCCACGATGATCGGTGCTCCAGATATGGCCTTTCCGCGGCTAAATGCGGTGGCCTTCTGGCTGGTGCCCATTTTCGGCGCCCTGTTGATCGGCAGCTTTTTCGTGCCTGGCGGGCCGGCCTATTCCGGCTGGTGGTCCTATCCGCCGGTGAGCACCCAAAATCCGCTTGGCCATTTCATCAATGGCCAAGGCCTGTGGATCACAGCCGTGGCCCTTTCGGGGGTGTCCTCGATCATGGGCGCGGTCAACTTTGTGACAACGATTCTGCGGATGCGGGCTCCTGGCATGGGCTTATTCAGGATGCCCGTGTATTGCTGGACAGCCTTAGCAGCACAAACCCTGCAGTTGATCGGCCTGCCGGCCCTTACCGGTGGGGCGGTGATGTTGCTAATGGACCTCAGCTTTGGCACCAGCTTTTATCAGCCAGAGGGAGGGGGCGACCCAGTGCTGTATCAGCACTTTTTCTGGTTTTATTCCCACCCGGCCGTGTATGTGATCATTCTGCCGGTGTTTGGTATCTTCTCCGAGCTGTTCCCGGTTTACTCACGTAAGCCACTGTTTGGCTACGTCTACGTTTGTCTGGCCTCCTTCATCATCGTGGCACTGGGCTTAGTTGTGTGGGTGCACCATATGTTCCCTAGTGGGGTGGCGCAGTGGATGCGCAACTTCTTTATGTTTTCCACCATGCTGATTGCCGTGCCCACGGGGGTAAAGGTGTTTGCCTGGCTAGGCACCATTTGGCGCGGCAAGCTGCGACTCACTACACCAATGCTTTTTTGCCTGGGTGGCCTGTTCAACTTTGTATTTGCTGGCATCACCGGCATCATGCTGGCCACGGTGCCGGTCGATATTCACGTATCAAACACCTATTTCGTGGTGGGTCATTTCCACTACGTGATCTATGGGGCAGCGGTGATGGGAATCTTTGCAGCTATCTATCACTGGTTTCCTAAATTCATTGGCCGCATGCCCTACGAGGGCCTTGGCAAGGTCCATTTCCTACTCACCTTCATCGGTGCGAACCTCAATTTTCTGCCCATGCACCCCCTCGGTTTGATGGGCATGCCCCGGCGGGTTTCTAGCTACGACCCGGAATTTGCCTTCTGGAATGTGCTAGCCAGCCTGGGCGCCTTCCTGCTGGGAGTTTCGATTATTCCCTTCCTGCTCAACATGGTGAGTGCCTGGGTGCGGGGCCCGAAAGCCCCCCATAACCCCTGGAATGCCATTGGTCTTGAGTGGCTGCTGCCATCACCGCCACCTGAAGACAACTTTGGTGAGCACGTGCCGACCGTGATTGCACGCCCCTACGGTTACGGCACTGGAGAGCCATTGGTTGAGCACCAGGCAGACATTGAAAATCAGCTCACCCTTCAGGAGGCCAGCGCATGACTGCTACACCTCATTTGAATACTGAGCACCCGAAGCACAACCTCACGGGCTTCATTATCTTTCTCTGCTCAGAGAGTGTCATCTTTTTGGCATTCTTCAGCGGCTTTGTCCTGCTGAAAACCGCTGCGCTCAATTGGCTCCCCCCCGGTGTGGAAGGCCTCGAGTGGCGTACCCCCCTGCTCAACACGGTGGTATTGATTTCTAGTTCGGGCACGATCTGGCTGGCAGAGCGCTGCATGAGCAAGGGGAATCTGATGGGCTTTCGGGCTTTCTGGCTACTCACCATGGCCCTTGGCGCCTATTTCCTCTACGGCCAAGCCGTTGAGTGGAGTGGTCTGCAGTTTGGCTTCACCAGTGGTGTTTTCGGCGGCACCTTTTATCTGCTTACCGGCTTCCATGGCTTGCATGTGGCCACGGGGGTGTTTTTGATGGGATTGATGCTGGTGAAATCTTTCATTCCCCAGAACTATGCCGGTGGGGAGCAGGGCGTTCAGGCCACCTCCCTGTTCTGGCACTTTGTGGATGTGATCTGGATCATCCTCTTCGTTCTCCTTTACGTCTGGCAGCGCAGCTGATGAACCATCCATGATCATCGACGACAACCATTACGACGTAATTGTCATTGGCAGTGGGGCTGGCGGCGGCACCCTCGCCAATTCGCTTGCCTCATCAGGATTGGCAGTGCTGGTGCTGGAGCGGGGCGAACAGATGCCCCTCGCTGATCAGAACGTCGCTGATGTGGATTTGTTCCGCAAGGACCGCTACCACCCCAAGGAGCAATGGTTTGGCACCGACGGTGATCCCTTCTCTCCTCAGACGATCTACGCCCTCGGCGGCAACACCAAGATCTGGGGTGGGGTGCTCGAGCGGCTGAGGGAGCAGGAGTTTGCTGGCCTTCATTTACAGGGGGGGCAGGCTCCAGCCTGGGGGCTTAGCTACGCAGATTTCGAACCCTGGTACGACCAAGCTGAGGCCCTGTATCGGGTGCATGGTCAGCGGGGTGTGGATCCCACCGAACCGCGAGCGGGCGCCGACTACGCCATGGCCCCCAAGCCCGTGGAGCCGTTCTTTGAGGAGTTGCGGCTGGCATTGGTTCGCCAGGGGCTGAATCCCTATTCCCTGCCGCTGAGCTGGTCCCAGTCCAGCGCCGATCCCAGTGGTGACGCCGAGTTGTTTGGGGTGGACCCGGCCCGGGCCTCCGCCACGGTGGTGGTGCGCACTGGAGCTGAGGTGCAACGTCTGCACGTCAACCCCAGCGGAACGGAGGTTCGGGGTGTGGAAGCGCGACTGGATGGTCAGAGCTGGCTGTTTTTTGGTCATCAGGTGGTGCTAGCCGCCGGTGCCATCAACAGCGCCGCAATTCTGCTGCGTTCAGCCACCGACCGCCATCCGCGTGGCTTAGCAAATGGCTCCGACCAGGTGGGCCGCAACCTGATGAAGCTGCAGCTCACTTCGATTCTGCAGTTGGCTACTGACGCCAACAGTGGCCGCTATGGGCGTAGTTACGGCATTAACGACTACCTCTGGGGCGACAAGAATGTCTCCTTCCCCCTTGGTTCGATCCAGAACGGTGGCGGTGTTTTGCAGGATGCCCTGTTTGCCGAGTCGCCGCCGGTGCTGTCCCTGGTGACCAAGCTGCTGCCCAACTTCGGCCTTGAGCAGCTGGCTTCCCGTTCGATCAGCTGGTGGGCGATGAGTCCTGTGCTGCCCGACCCCCACAACCGCATCAGCCTGCGGGGTGATCGCATTCAGGTCACTTATCAGGCCAATAACCGCGAGGCCCACGATCGCCTCGTGTACCGCTGGATCGACACCCTTAAGGCAGTGGAGGCTGATCAGGACTGCCACGTGGTCAAGGAGGCCCCCACCCATCCCCGTGGTGAAGCGCCCCTTTCCGCCATCGGCTACGCCTGCGGCACCTGCCGCATGGGAGTCAATCCGGCCACTTCGGTGGTGGATCTAAACGGCCGTAGCCATGAGGTGGCCAATCTCACCATCGCCGATGCCAGTGCCTTCCCGGCTTGTCCGGCCATGGGCTTTGGCCTCACCGTGATCGCCAATGCCCTGCGGATTGCCGGGGGTTTGAAGGCAGAACTGAGATGACCACTAGTCCAGCTGGGACCAGCAACCCAGAAGTCGAGCGGATCAGCGAGCGGGACGAGGGCATGCAGCCCTGGAGCCGCTGGGGCAGCTACCTCCCCGATCGTCAATGGGGCACCGTCCGCGAGGATTATTCCGACGATGGCGATGCCTGGCGCTCCTTTCCTCACGATCAGGCCAGGTCCCGCGTCTATCGCTGGGGCGAAGACGGATTATTGGGAATCTGCGACGAAGAGTGCCGGCTCTGCTTCTCCCTGGCGATGTGGAATGGTGTGGATCCTGTCCTCAAGGAGCGGCCATTCGGCCTGGGTAATCCTGAAGGCAACCACGGTGAAGATCTCAAGGACTACTACTTTCACCTCGCCAACACCCCCACCCATAGCTTCATGCGGGGGCTCTATAAGTATCCGCAGGCTGAATTTCCATACCAGCACCTGGTGGATGAGAACGGGCGGCGCAGCCGCAGCGAGCCCGAATACGAGCTGGTCGATACGGGCATCTTTAATGACAGCCGCTACTTCGATGTTGTCGTTGAATACGCCAAAGCTGCCGCTACTGATCTGCTGATCCGCATTCGGGTTACCAACCGCGGGCCCGATCCAGCACCGCTGGCCCTATTGCCCACCCTGTGGATGCGCAACACCTGGGGTTGGGGCTATCCCGATGAGTATCGGCAACCGATGACTCTTCAGGATGATCGTGTTGTCACCTCTGATCTGGCCAACCTCGGTGTCTATGAGCTGCTCTGCCGCGAGCAGGGCGAGTGGTTATTTACCGATAATGAAACCAATCACCAGCATCTTTACGGTCAGCCTAATTCCAGCCCATTTCAGAAGGATGGATTTCACCGTTATCTAATAGACGGGGAGGTAGGGGCTATCAATCCTGCCCATACCGGCACCAAGGCAGCACGACTGGTGCAGCGCAGCCTCGCCCCGGATGAAGAGTGGGTAGTGGAGCTTCGCTTGCGAGAGAGGCCGCAGGCTGATTCACCTGGGTCGCAGGAGCCTGAATTTGGCCACTCATTTGATGCGCTCTTTAGCGCTCGAGAACAGGAGTGCCACCGCTTCTTTGAGGCTGTCCTGCCCGGGCTCAATGGGGAAGATCGCCTAATTCATACCTCGGCTTTGGCGGGTCTGCTTTGGTGCAAGAAGTATTACGGCTGGAGTGTTTTGCGCTGGCTTGAGGGAGATCCGACCCAGCCGACGCCACCAGCAAACCGCTGGCATACCGAGACGGCCCAGTGGCAGCGTCTGCACGCCCACAACATCATCTCGATGCCGGATGCCTGGGAGTATCCCTACTTTTGTCAGTGGGACTTGATGTTCCATGCGGTGGCGTTTGCAATCGTGGATCCTGAGATGGCCAAGCAGCAGGCCATGTTATTGCGTAGCCCCCACTTCACTGCCCCAAGTGCCCAGACACCTGCCTACGAATGGGCTTTATCTGATCCCAATCCGCCGATCGGTGCCTGGGCTGCCATGCGCATCTATCAGATCGATCGCAAATACAGCGGTAAGGCTGATCAACCTTTCCTAAGGTCTGCCCTGCGCAAACTCCTACTCGAATACGGCTGGTGGGCTAACCGCAATGATCGCTCCGGCGACAACGTATTTGAGGGTGGTTTCCTTGGTCTAGATAACATTGCGGTGTTTGATCGCCGCTTCCCGCTCGAAGACGGCAGCCGCATCGAGCAGTGTGATGGCACGGCCTGGATGGCATCGCTGAGCCTCAACTTGCTGAACATTTCAGTGGAACTGAGCTGTGAGGAGCCGGAATATGCCGATACCTGTGAGCGTTTCGTTTACGACTTTACCCAGCTTGCCCTCACCCTGAATGCACCATCAGACCGGGGATTCCTTAATTGGGACGACGACGACGGCTTCTATTACGACGTGATCAAGCGGCCGGATGGCAGTACAGATTTCCTGCGCACCCGCTCCCTTTCAGGCGTAGTTCCCCTGCTGGCGGTGGCCAGTTTTGATCGTGAAACGGTGGAACGCCTCCCAGTGCTTGACCTGCTCAAGAGTATGGCTTGGTTTGTGCACGAGCGCACCACTCCTACCTGGTTAGAGCATCATCTTGGTCAGTGGCATAATGATCGTATTCTGTATACGCTGGTGCCTGAAGATCGCTTGCGGCGGATCTGTGAGCGCCTGTTCGACGAAGAGGAGTTTCTCTCGCCTTATGGAATTCGTTCTCTCTCCAAGGTTTATGGCGACCATCCATATACCTTCACTGAGGGTGCTGATAGCCAGACCCTGGCCTATAGCCCCGCCGATAGCCCGGTGGCGATGTTTGGGGGTAACTCCAACTGGCGGGGGCCGGTGTGGATGCCTATTAATTTCTTGCTAATTGAGTCGCTGCAGAAGTTTGGCCATTACTACGGCGATAGCTTCAAGATTGAGTTCCCCTCCCGCTCGGGCAACTGGTTAAATCTCTGGGAGGTGTCGCTGCAGCTTGAGAAGCGGCTGGTTGGCATCTTCCGGCGGGATGGATCTGGACGTCGTGCCTTCAATGGTGATGTCGAACTTTTTCAGGGCGACCCCCACTGGCGCGATCTTTTCCTGTTCAACGAATATTTTCACGGAGATAATGGCCGAGGTGTTGGCGCATCGCACCAGACTGGCTGGAGCGCCATGGTCGCCAAAATGATCAACCAACTGAATCGTTATCCCTCTGGTTAACGCAAGGGAGTGCCTGCTTCTTTCTTCGACTGCTCACTCTATTCAGCCATGGCCCATCCTTCTAACCGCACCGAGCTTCCTGGTCCTTCCCTGGCAATTTCGCCCATGCCGGCTGCCGCCCAGCTGGAGGTGGCCGATGGTGCTCATTTCGATGTGGTGATCATCGGCAGTGGCGCCGGTGGCGGCACCCTGGCGCGCCATCTGGCCCCCAGTGGCCTCAAGATTTTGGTGTTGGAGCGTGGCGACTGGCTGCCCCAGGAACCTGAGAATTGGAATGCCGAGGAGGTGTTTCAGAAAGGCCGTTACATCTCAAAGGATGTGTGGCATGACAAGCATGGCAAGCCGTTTCAGCCCGGCAGCCACTACTTCGTTGGTGGGGCCACGAAGATGTATGGCGCGGCCCACTTCCGCCTGCGCCAGCAGGATTTTGAGCAGCTACAGCACTTCGATGGCATCTCACCGGCCTGGCCCCTGCGTTACAGCGACTTCGAGCCCTATTACCAGCGGGCCGAGGAGATGTACCACGTGCATGGCCAGCGGGGGGAAGATCCCACCGAGCCCCCCTGCAGCGGCCCCTATCCCCATCCACCGGTGGCCCATGAGCCCCGCATCCAGAAGCTGGTGGATGATCTGCGATTGGCCGGGTTGCATCCCTTCCATGCCCCTACCGGGGTGATGCTGGATGAGGCCAACATGGCCTTCAGCCGTTGCCGCAGGTGCAATTGCTGCGATGGCTTCCCCTGTCTGGTGCATGCCAAATCCGATGCGGACGTGCTCGGCATGCGGCCGGCCCTGGCTGCTCCGAATGTGTCGCTGCTGACCCGGGCCCATGTGCGTCGTCTGGAGACCGATGTCTCGGGCCGCAGCGTGCAGGCCGTGCTGCTGGAGAGGGATGGTCAACCGATGACCGTGCGGGGTGATGTGGTGGTGGTGAGTTGTGGTGCCGCCAATACGGCCCGGCTGCTGTTGATGTCAGCCAATGACCAGCACCCCCGCGGGCTGGCCAACAGCTCCGACCAGGTGGGCCGCAACTACATGTTCCACAACAGCAAGGCGATGGTGGCCCTGGCCCATGAGCCGAACACCACCGTGTTCCAGAAGACGCTCTCGATCAACGACTGGTATCTGGGCGACGCCGACTTTGACTATCCGATGGGCAACATCCAGATGACGGGTAAGACCAACGGCACGATCATGAAGGGCTATGCGCCGCTCGAAACCTTCTTGATGCCCGGTTGGTCGATGGACAAAATCGCTGAGCACGCGATTGATTTCTGGATCTCTTCAGAAGATCTACCGGACCCCAACAATCGCGTGACCATCGATGGCGAGGGGCAGATTCATCTGGACTACACGCCCAACAACCCAACCGCGGCCCAGCGGCTCTACGGCCGGCTCACCGGGATGCTGGACCAGCTCTATCTCAAGAAGCATTTGGTGGAGCGCCAGATTTATGTCAAGAACGCCATGGGTGTTGGGGCTGTAGCGCACCAGGCCGGCACCTGTCGCTTCGGCGAGGATCCGGCCACCTCGGTGCTCGATCTCAACTGCAAGGCCCATGAACTGGACAACCTTTATGTAGTTGATACGAGCTTTATGCCGACGATCGGAGCCGTTAACCCCTCACTCACGGCCATCGCCAATGCCCTGCGGGTTGGTGATCACCTGCGCGAACGCCTCGGTCGTTGAACCATTTTCCGGCGGCGGATCCCCTCCGCCTCGACCCTGCCTGGGTTGGGGCCCCACCCTTGATCGCCCTGGAGGAGGCCCTCAGCCATGACCTGCTGGCCTCCGGCCTCAGCCGCCAGGAGTTCATCCGGCGACTGCTCGCCCGGGTGCATCACTCCAGCCTGATCCCCTTGCTCTGGTTATTGCCGCGGCGCTGGCGTCTGACGCCGGCCGAGCTGCCCGAATCGCTGCGGGATCTGGGCGTGGTGTTGCGCGACCAATTGCTCAGCCCCCTGCTGCTGGCCAGCCTGTTTGATGAGCTGGGCCATCTGCTGCCGCCACCTGATCGGGCCCAGCCCTCTGCCCTGGAGCTCTGGCGGGGTGGCCGGGAGGCCCTGCCTGCCACGATCGCCGCCCTGTTGGCCGAGGCAGGGCAGGCCAGCTGCCGATCGGTGCCGCTACCCCCCACTCTCTCCCCTACTCCACCTGCCACTTCGGCTGGCCCAGGCCCAACCCTGGTGTGGCACAACACAGGCCTGCCGGCAGGCCCCAGCCCCAGGCAGTGCCAGGCCAACCGGCTCCTGGCCCGGGTGCTCAACCGGCTGGGGGCCCGGCTGGCTGGCCCTGCCCCATCGAGCTCCGAGCTGGCTGACCGTTTCGAAGGCTGCGGCACCACCGCCGAGCTGTTTGATCGTTTTCAGGCGGGGGGCTGGCAGCTGAGGGCCCGCTGGCGCAGCAGCATCGCCAGCTTCGGGTTGGGTGCCAGCCTGCATCTGCCCGAGCGTGGCTGGTGCCAGGTGGCCCTGGCGCTGCCCATGCGCACGGGCTTTCTCGATGCCCAGGGCCAGGAGCGGCTGACCCTGCTGCCCCACTGCGCCCTGGAGCTGGAGCTCAGCCGCGGCGATGATCAGTTGCTGGTTCAGTGGTATCAGGGCACCGAGGGACTGTGTGGCTGGGAACCCCTCAATGATCAGCCCCGCCCCTGGCAGAACGATCGGGCCAACGGCACCGTTCGCTACGTGGATGCCACCCGATCGGAGCCTGAGTTGGCCCGCTTGGCGCGGCTTACTGAGGTTGTGGCGCTGGTGCACAACCGGTTGGCCTCCAGCCGCCAGCTGCTGCTGGGTGGTTACGGCCCCCTCGGCCTCTGCATCGACAGCGTGGCGCTGCTGCAGAAGGCCCTCAGCGGCAGCTGTGATCACTACCCGCTGCTGCTCCATGGCATCTGGCGCCAGAACCTGCTGGCTGAGAGCCTGGCGATCGAGCCCCGGCTTGCGGCCGAGTCGGCCGCCCTGCTGGCTGCCAATCGGAGCTACCAGCAGGCCCTGGAGGATCTGCCGATCGACCTGGCCCACCATGGTTCGGAGCGCAGCAACGCCTGGGGCCGGCTGCGCAGCACCCTGCCGCTGGTCAGTCCGTTTGCCCTGGTGCAGCGGATCCAGGCCGATCTACAGCCCGATCCATCCAGGCCAGGCTCCGCAGGATCAGTCTGACCACGGCCGGTCGATGGCGTGGGGAGAAGGGCCCGCTGCGGCCGTTGTGGCCCATGCCGGCCACCACCTGCCGCCTCACCCCGCCGGCCAGGCGTGCCTTGTTCCAGTTGGAAAGGGGCAGCAGCGGCGAGCGGCCAGGAAATAGCAGCTGGCCCAGGGCCGCCACCGGATCGCGGCTGCCCACCACCATGGCGATGCCTGCCACCTGGCTGAGGCGCTGGTTGCCGCTGAACACGCCGCAGAAGGTGAGGATCTGCACCGGGCAGCGGCAGATCACCTGCAGCACATCGGCCATGCCCATCGCCATCTCGCCGCCGCCGCTGTAGCCCAGCAGCACGATCCGCTGGTCGCTGCCCTGGCGCAGGCCGCCCTCCACCAGCCGCTGCGCCACCTTCAGGGCCAGTTCGTAGTTGAGGATTGGCCCGTAGCGGCGGTCGGCGGAGATCCCCACCTTGATCACGTTGTTGGCCTGTACCAGCGCCGCGCAGATCCCGCTCACCAGCGGATTGGGGTGACTCTCCTGCAGCGCGAACAGGCGCCGCCAGAACCAGCGACTGCCGGCGTCGGCGGCCAGTTCCGCCGGGCTGATTGTGTAGGTCTCGATCGCCTCGATCAGCACCGTCCCGGCGGGGAGCTGGGCCGCTAGCTCCGCCAGCAGGGCCGCCACCCGCGGCGGGTGTTGCTCCGTGCTCTGGTGGATGCCGTCGAGATACACCACATAACACCGTGCCGATGGCTTGGCGGCCGAGCTGGCCTGCTCAGCAAACATGCTGGCCGGATCGGGCAGCTTCCCCAGCCAGCCGTTCCAGAAGGCGTAATGCCCTGCCACCGAGTAGATGCCTGCGATCGGCACCAGCAGACCCACCAGCCAGGCCAGCAGGATGGCCAGCTCCTGAAGATCGTTGGCTGGCCCCGGGCCAAACCGTTCCAGGCCGCCGCGGAGCAGGGCGGCGATCACCAGCACCCCGCCCATCAGTAGGCAGCCGCTGAGGCCGATCCGCAGCCAGCGCCTTCCCAGGCCAAAGAAGCGGGCGGCCCGCCCCCTCATCGGCCCAGGCTGTCGGCCAGCCGCCGGTAACCCCGCTGCCAGCCCTGGTAGAAAAGAGCGCTCACTAGCAACAGGGCCAGGCAGTAGCCGGGGGTGGCCAGGGCCAGGGCCTGGGCAGCGGGCAGGGCGAAGCGCACCTGCAGCACGGCCACCACGTTTAGGTGAATCAGCGCCCAGATCGTCACGGCGATCAGGTCGCTCACGTAGGGCGCCGCCACCAGCACATAGAACACCCCGGGAAGTAAGGCGGCGCCGAGACTCTCGAACAGCGCCCAGGGCTGCAGCGGCCCGTCAACTACAAGGGCGAGCAGCACGATGTCTACCAGGGTCGCTAGCAGCAGCGCCACCGCCAGCACCAGGGCATCGAGCAGCAGCTGGAAGACGATCTGGCGCGGGGTGAGCTGGTTGGCCACCAGGGCGAAGAGGTGGGCCAGGGACATCGACAGACCCACCAGCAGCAGGATCTCGAAACCGCCATCTAGCTGCAGCAGCCAGTGCCCCAGGGCCCCCATTGCCGCCTCCAGTTTTGTCACGCTCCCCAGCAAGTGAGATCAGTCCGTCAGCCAGCCACCTGGGTGATCAGATCAGCGATCAGCAGGTTGTCGAGCGAAAAGAGGCCGCCACCGCAGCTGGCCAGCACCGCACACATCACCACATACATGGCAGCCTTCTCCCAGCTGGGGGGGTCCCCCACCCCCATGGGGCCGGCGTAATCGCCGGGGGAAATCTGGTAGGGGTCAGGGCCGATGAAGGGAAAGCCCGCCTTCAGCTCAACCACTACCGCGTAGGCCATCGATACCAGGATTGCCAGGGCAGCCAGGGGGGTGAGCAGGCCCGGGATCAGGGCGATGCCGGCACCCCACATTGAGAAGGCAGATAGAAAGCAAAGCCACTCCGGCGTCTGCATAGCCGTGGCCCACGTCTTGAGGTTGCGCAGCTTGGGCCAGCCGTGGCGGATGAAGCAGATCCCCAGGAACAGCCGCATCACCAGCAGGGATGCCTGGGCCAGGGTGGAGGGGGCCGCTGGCACCAGCAGCTCCACAACGGTGATCTCCATCTGGCCTGGGCAGTAAAACTCAGCTCAACGTACCCAGGTCCGCCTATCCCTGCAGCAGTTGCAGTTGGTGGCCGTCAGGGTCTGCCAGTTGCAGGGCCCGCTCGCTGCCCACCAGGGAGGCCTGCTCGCCCAGCTCGATCACGCCGCCATGGAGCACCTGGCCGCCGCAGGCCTGCGCCGTTGCGGCGATGTGATCCAGGTCGGCTACCCGCAGACGGATCTGCCAGTGGGCCAGGTCTTGGGCGCCCTGATCGTCGGGCCTGGGCCGGCCGCCGTTGGGGGGCTGGTAGTTGAGGCATTCCACGCCGGCGCCCGTGGGGCAGCGGTGGCCGGTGATGCGCACCCGGGTGTCTTGGAGGCCGTCGAGCCCATCCTGGGTGGGGCCGCTGTTGACCCCATCGCCCCCCAGCTTCAACCCCAGCAGCCCGTCGTAAAAGCGGCAGCTGCGCGGGGTATCGGCCACAGAGATAGCGCTGTGGTCGATACCCAGGAAGGGGGCACTGGTCAGTGCGGTTCGGTGCCAGCGGGTTTCGCCCTTGCCTGCGGGGAACTGGAGCAGCTCCAGGTTGTGGCCCTCCGGGTCGCGAAACTTGAAGGCCTGGATGCCGGCGGCGGCGGTGTTCCACTCCGGCAGGGTTTGGGGGGCGGTGGACACCCCCACCAGGGAGCCGTGGGCGATGGCTTGGCGGGCCTTGGCGCTGGCGGCTTGCAGATCATTCACCACAATGCAGATGTGTTGAAACCAGAGGTCGCAGCTGCGGGAATTGGCCGGGATCGGACGCCCAGGCCGCAGGCCCTCGCCCAGGCTCAGCGCCTCGGTGAGCTCCAGGGTTTCGTCGCCCAGGTGCAGCCGCACCAGCTTCAGCCGGGAGCCGGCCAGGCCCACCAATTCGGCGTAGGGGCCTGCTTCCACCAGCAGGCTCTCCCCGTGGCTGAAGCCCAGGGTTTGCTCGAAGAAAATGGCAGTGGCTTCTGCATTGGCTGTGGTGAAGCCGATGCTGCTGATGTGGGGGCTGGGGGGAGGCATGGCGCTCAGGAGAGGCCGGCGACGCCTGCGGCGGCGATGGCGCTGTCGAGCTCCGGCGTCATGCCCGAGATGCCAATCGCTCCTATGCAGATCCCGTCTTGCAGGAGCGGTAAGCCACCGGCCATGGCGGCTGCCGGTTGGCCTAGCAGGCCGGCGAGCTGCAACAGGGCAGGGCGATCGCTATTGATGCTCGCTTCCATGGCAGCGGTGGGTTTGCCATTGAGGGAGGCCATGCGGGCCTTGGCGATGGCAGCCTCGGCACTGGCCGGACTGGCACCGTCGCGGCGCTCCATCAGCAGCAGATGCCCGCCGCTGTCGACAACGGCGATCGATACGCTTGCCTGCAGCTGATCGGCTGCCTGGTGAGTGGCCGCAACGATGGACCGGCAGTCGGCGAGCTCGAGTAGGGGTTGTTGGCGCATGAGCTCGGCTGATTCAATCCCAGACGATTTTGGCCAGCCAGAGATGCCCCTGAAGTTCGACCCCGGCGGCGGCTGCCTCCAGGTCGGCGTCCGAGAGTTTCAGGGTTGCTTCGGCCTGGTGCTGGACCAGCTCCACGCCGCTGAAGGCGTAGCCCATGGTCGCCCCCAGCTCAGCGATGGCGTTGAGGTTGGGGCAACCGCTGAAGCGCTCCAGCAGGGCAGGGTCGCCTTTGACAGTTTTCAGGAAGGCTTCGAGTTGTTCGCGGGCCATGGCAGGAGCAGGTGTCAGGGCGCCTGGGCGCCGCGGGTGTTGGTGAACAGGGCGTAGATCGCCTTGGAGGCACAGAGAAATAGGCGGCTGTGGTGCCGATCGCCGAAGCAGAGGTTTGAAACTCGCTGCGGCACTAAAACCTTGCCCAGCAAGGTGCCATCGGCAGCGATGCAGTGCACGCCATCGGCGGCACCGCACCAGAGATTGCCGGCCTCGTCGACGCGGAAACCATCTGCCCAGCCGGGGTTGATCTTATGAAAAATCTCCCCACCGGAGATGCTGCGGCCGTCAGCGGCCACGTCAAAAACGCGGATGTATTGGCGTGGCTCCGCTACCCCCGGGGCCCCGGATTCCGCCACGTAGAGCTTGCGCTCATCTGGCGAAAAAGCTAGGCCGTTGGGGCCGTCAAAGTCGCTGGCCATTGCGCTCACTTCGCCGCTGTCAGGGTCGAGCCGATATAGGGCGGGGGGCTGCTCTGACAGCTGCCGGCCGCCCTCGTAGTCGTTAAGCAGCCCGTAGAGGGGATCGCTGAACCAGATCGAGCCATCGCTTTTGACCACCACGTCGTTGGGCGCATTGAGACGCTTGCCATGGGCACTAGTGGCCAGCGTTGTCTGCGTGCCGTCGGGCTCCAGGCGGGTGAGGCAGCGGCTGGCGTGATGGCAGGTGATCAGGCGACCCTGGCGATCGCGGGTTTGGCCATTGGCGTAGTCGGAGGGTTCACGGAAAACGCTCACTCCGTGCTGGGGACTCCAGCGCATCGTGCGGTTGTTGGGGATGTCGCTGAATAGCAAGCAGTTGTGGTCGCCGAACCACACCGGTCCTTCAACCCAGCGGAACCCCTCGGCCAGCAGCTCCAGTTCGGCGTTGAACAGGATGAGCTCGTCAAAGCGACGGTCGAAGCTGACCGTGCACTCGGAGGGCTGGTTCACGAGAAGAACCCCGGCCGCACGCCGCGCCAGAGGTCGTCGTTGCGCTGGATGATCAGCTGCAGGCAGGGTTCATCGCCCACCTGGGCCGAGAGATGACCCTTGGCTCCTGACGCAGTTGCGATGCACTGCTGGTCGCCGCCAAAGCTGAACTCCCCAGGGCCAAACACCAGCTTCTGCCCATCCATGCTGTCCACCGACCAGCTGCCTCGCAGCACGTAGATCCATTTAGGAATGTGGTTTTCGTGCCAGTCCGCTGTCCAACCCACCGGCAGTTGGGTAAGGAAGGAATTTCCATCCTTGATTAGGTCCAGATTCCACTGGGGGGAGTCGTTTGGACCCAGCACTCCCAGGGTCCAGGGGGCCATGGTGCAGAGCGTCTGGCGGCTGACTCCCCCGTCGTCGGTCCAGAGGTGCCAGTAGGAGAGGGCGGCGGGGCTATTGGTGTCAGTCATGGCGTTTGCTCCCACTGTGGTGGCTCAATCTTTAATGGCGATGGCGGAGATCTCCAGCTGGATGCCAAGCACCAGGGCGGAGACTTCCACCACCGCCCGCGACGGGTAGGCCTGGGGATCGGTGAAGTATTCCTGCCACACGGCATCGACGGTATCGAGGCTGTTGATGTCGGTGAGATAGACCACGGCGCTCACCACATCTTTGGCGCTGAACCCCGCCTCTTCCAGCACAGCCATCATGTTTTCCATCACCTGCCTGGCCTCCAGGGTGATGTCGCCATTGCCCACTTTTTCGCTGGTGACCGGATCCACCGGCAGCTGACCGGTAATGAACAACATGTTCCCAGCCTGAAAGCCCTGGCTGTAGGAGGCCACGGGGGTGGGGAATCGATCGCTGTGAATCGCCCGTCTCACCAGCTGGGGCATGGTCAATGGTTGAAATTTTCCTCAACCTAATGATGTTGGCGCTCTTGTCATCCCCCAGCCCAGCCAATACCAGCCGGCACGGGGTGTTGCAGATCGCAGCGAGATTGGTCCCATCTGCTTACCCTGCTCCCAGTTGGCTTTCTTCGCCCCCCCCATGACCACAAGTTTCCCATCCGTTTCAGCGCCCAGCACCAATCCCCTTGCCGGAAAATCCCTGTCCAGCTTTCTGCAGGGCAAGGTGGCAATTGTTACTGGTGGTAACAGTGGTATAGGTAAGGCGATTGTTGAAAACTTGGCTGAACTTGGAGCTAAGGTGGTGATCGATTACCGCTCCCATCCCGAGGCTACCGAGGAGTTGGAGCGGGAGATCGGTAGCTATGGCGGCAGCAGTTATGGCGTTCATGCCGATGTTTCAAATCTCGATGATCTGCAGCGGCTGGTGCAGGAGGCTGTGGCTAAATACGGCCGCCTCGATGTGATGGTGAATAATGCCGGCGTTGAGACTCGCACCTCGATTCTGAACACCACTCCTGATGATTTTGACAAAGTATTGGATGTAAATCTGCGGGGTGTTTTCTTTGCCTGTCAGTATGCCGCCAAGCAGATGATCGCCCAGGGTGGCGGTGGCCGGATCATCAATATCTCTTCGGTCCACGAAGACTGGCCGATGCCGGAGAACACTCCCTACTGCTGCGCCAAGGGAGGGGTGCGCATGCTCACTCGCACCGCCGGGCTGGAGCTGGCCTCCCATGGCATCACGATGGTGAATGTGGGCCCAGGCGCCGTGGCCACACCGATCAACGACTCCACCATGAACAACCCGGAGTTGCTGGCCAAGTTGAACGCCGCCATCCCCCTGGGACGCATGGCCCAACCAGAAGAGATCGCCAGGGTGGTGGGCTTCCTGGCCAGCGATGCCGCTAGCTACATCACAGCCACAACTATTTTTGCCGACGGCGGCATCATGCAGAGCAGCCCAGGGCTTTAGGCCCCTTGGGGCTGCGAGGGCCGGCATGCGCATCACCCCTACTGAGATCATTCGTTTGCGCGGGCGCCACCGCGGATATTGGCTGACCTTGGCCACTGAAGTGGCCCTGCTGCTGCTTTTGCCCGTGGCCCAGGCCCAGATCTGGCTGTTGTCGGTTCTGCTGATCCTGCTGGCGTTGGTGCTGATGGTGTTCGTCAGCCGCTATTCCCCCCTCCGCAAAACCCGCCCGCTGATCTTTGCTCTGGGCGGGCTGGCGATCGCCCTTGAATTGATCTGGCACATGGCACTCAGCCTCTGGCCAGCGGTGGGGCGGGCGCTCACCATTCCCCATGTGATCGTCTGGCTGGTGTTTCTGTCGCTTGGTGTGCTCCGCAAGGTGAAGACCCTCACCCGGGAGCCCTTTGTCACCGTTTCGGTGGTGATGGGTGCCGCTTCGGGCTACCCTGCTGGTTGGCATGGCAGGTGGGTTGCTGCTCACCGCCCTCTGGGTGCTTGATCCCGCCGCCTTCGACCTGACGGCCCTACCTGCGGTGGGATCCACGGCGGCGCTGCCCAATGTGTCGGTGGCGCCTGCGCTGATGGCCGCCTCCTTCACCATGCTCACCACCATCGGCACCTCGGTGCTCAAAACCAGCCATGTGGGCGGCCAGGTGGTGACCACGGTGATCACTGTGGTGGGCCAGCTCTATGTGGCCATTTTGATCGCCCTGATTCTTGGCCGTTTTCGTTGGCGCACATGATCAATCGACATCTGCTTTTTTATCGACACCGCTTCTATCGGCACCTCTTTTTGGTTGCGATCGCGGTGGTTGCCTCCATGGCTGTGCCCTTCCCGCTCCATCGAATCGGGGCCCTCGGCACGGTCGCTTTGATGATTTTGCTGTCGGTTGAGCTTGGCGGGCCAATTGCTGCCCATCAGAGCCGACACCGCTGGTTTGACAGCGTCTACCGCCGGCTTGGCTTGTTGACCCTGCTGTGCCAGCTGCTCTGGATGTCCAGTCCCCACGATTTCGCCTTTATGGGGTTTGCCGTTCTCCTGGCCACAACGGCCTTTATTTTCTGGAGCCTGAAGCGACTCCTGATCTGCCTGGCTCAGGAAACCCAGATCCGCATGGCCGTGCTCGGCGGTGCGGTTGCTGGGTATCTACTGCTGGGAATCATCGGCGGTTTGCTGTTCGGAGCCCTGGAAACCTTGGCTCCCGGCAGCTTCATCAACCAGGCCGATGGAGGTCGGGAACTGCTGCTAGCTGGTTTGGGAGCGGATTCAGAGTCACAACGGATTTGGGACCTCGATTTCACCCGTATCCACTACTTCGCCTTCGTCAGTCTCACCACCGTGGGCTACGGCGACATAATCCCCGCCCTGCCTCCTTCCCAAATGGCGAGCGTGGCCCTGAGCATCTCTGGGCCGCTGTATCTGGCCATCGTGATGGGCTTGCTGATCAGTCGTTACACCCTCCAGGCAGAGCAGCAGGTCAAGGGGCGTTCATCGGCCGCTCCAGGCCCACCTCCACATTCAGGTGTTGATTCGGACGACCGGTGATCAGCATTGAGGCCCGCTGACGGGTTGCGATCGCCCACAACCATTTGGTGAGCAGGGTGAGTCGATTTTCGTTGGCGGGCATGAACATCAGGTGGGCCAGGCCCCAGAGGATCCAGCCCGGTAGGCCACTCAGCTTGAGGCCGCGCAGGTCGGCGACTGCATGGAGCGGGCCCAGCACCGCCATGGTGCCGAAATCGGTGAACGTAAAAGCCTTGTGGGCCTGCCCCTGGATCTTGGCCACGATGTCGGCCGCCACCCAGCCACCCATCTGCACGGCGGGCCCGGCCATGCCGGCCAGGGGCTTGCCATCGCTGGTGTGGCTGTAGGAGCAGAGGTCGCCGATGACGCGGATCTCCGGATGGCCTGGAATCGAGAAGTCGGGCTCCACCACAACCCGGCCGCCCCTGTCGACGGCACAACCGCTGGCAGCGGCCAGCACCTGGCCCAGATGGGAGGCCTTCACTCCAGCGGTCCAGCAGATGGTGGCGGCCTCCAGGGTGCGGGCACCTTCGCTGGTGTTAACAACCACTTTCTCCGCTTCAATGGTCTGAACCCGTCCACCTAGTAATAGCTCTACCCCTGCGGACTGCAGATAGCTGCCGGCGGCGGCCGAGAGGCTGGGGTCCATGGCTCGCAGCACCCGATCGCCCGGGTCCACCAGGGTCACCTTGCATTGCTGTGGATCGAGCTGCTTGAAGTCGCGGCCGAGGGCATGGGCCATCAGCTCCATCAGGGAGCCGGAGAGTTCGCAGCCGGAGGGGCCGCCCCCCACGACGACGACCGATTGCAAAAAGGCCCGCCGAGCCGGATCGGGGGTCTGTTCTGCTTCTTCCAGGGCCAGTAGCACGCGGCGACGGATCTCATCGGCGTGCTCGAGAATCTTCATCGGTGGCGCCGCTTCGCGCCATTCGTCGTGGCCGAAGTAACTGCTACCGGAGCCGGCCGCCAGGACCAGGTGGTCGTAGGCCAGCTGGCGCTCGTTGAAGACGATCTGCTTCGCCTGGGTGTCGATCTCCTCTACTTCACCCAGCAGCACCTGCACATTGGGTGCCTGGCCCACTAGCTGACGCAGGGGTGAGGCCACATCCCCCTCCGCAACCAGCCCTGTCGCTACCTGATAAAGCAGGGGTTGGAACAGGCTGAAGTTGCGTTTATCGATCAGGGTTACGCGCACCGGCTTGCCAATCAGGGCATGGCAGGCCTTGAGTCCGGCGAAGCCCCCGCCAACCACCACCACGTGGGGCAGGCCTTTGAGACTGCTATCTGGTGGATCGAGCTCAAGGAAGAAGCGTTCGCGGGCCATTGGTGCCTTGACACTCGCCTCAACGTATCGAGCCCGCCATGGTTTGGCCTGCTAGTAGTGGCTCTGGTTACTGAGTCAGTCATGTCTGTTGCGTCTATCCAGGCCTTTGTGGCCCGCGTTGCTGGTGATGCCGCCCTCCGCGACAAGCTGCATGCCGCTGCCGGGGTAGACGACATCGTGGCCATGGCGGCTGCTCATGGACATGCCATCGATAAGACAGTGCTGCTGCGCGAGCATGCCAAGGCCTTGGGCAGCGCCAAGGACCATGAGCTCGCCGGCATCAACAGCTGGGGCGATGCGCTGATGCACTGCTTCGGTGCCAGCGAGAACGACTGAGCCCTACGCCTCGCCCAGGTAGGCAGCCCTGAGGCTGGGGTTGGCTAGCAGCTCCTGGGCTGGCCCCTCCAGGGTGAGCTGGCCGGCTTCGAGCACGTAGCCGCGGTTGGCGATCTCCAGGGCGGCCTGGGCGTTCTGCTCCACCAGCAGCAGGGTGAGGCCTTCGCCGTGCAGCTGGGCCAGGGCCCGCATCACCTCGCTTACCAGCTTGGGGGCCAGCCCCAGGCTGGGCTCATCCAGCATCAGCAGCTCGGGCCGGCCCATCAGCGCCCGGGCGATCGCCAGCATCTGCTGCTCGCCGCCGGAGAGGGCCCCGGCCAGCTGCTGGCGGCGCTCGGCCAGCCGCGGGAACAGCCCATAGAAGCGCTCCAGGTCGGCGGCGATACCACCGGTGTCGCGGCGGTGGTAGGCACCCAGGAGCAGGTTGTCGGCCACACTTTGACGGCCGAGCACCCGCCGGCCCTCGGGGCAGTGGCCAATGCCCAGCTTCAGCAGGCGATGGGCGGGTACCGCCGCCAGAGAGCCGCCGCGCCAGAGGATCTGCCCGGCACTTGCCGGCACCAGGGCCGAGATGGCCCGCAGGGTGGTGCTCTTACCGGCGCCGTTGGAGCCCAGCAGGGCCACAAGATCGCCCTGGTGCACGGTGAGATCGATGCCACTTAGGGCCTGCACGCTGCCGTAGCGCACGCTCAACCCCTGTAGTTGCAGCAGCGGCGTGCTCATGAGGTGCCACTCCCGGTGCCGAGATATGCCTCGATCACCTTCGGGTCGCGGCGCACGGCGTCGGGCGTGCCGAGGGCGATGCGTACACCGAAATCCAGCACCGCCAGGCGGTCGCATAGGCGCATCAGCAGGGGCACATGGTGCTCAATGATCAGCACGCTGAGCTGGTGGCGCTGGCGCAACTCGCCGATCAGCTCGCAGAGCTGGTCTTTCTCGGCTGGGTTGAGGCCGGCGGCCGGTTCATCCAGTAGCAGCAGCTGCGGGCGCGTAGCCAGGGCGCGGGCCATCTCCAGCCGGCGACGATCGCCGTAGGCCAGGGTGCCGGCTGGGCGCTCGGCCATGGCTGCCAGAGCCAGCTCCTCAAGCAGTTGCCAGGCGGTGTCCAGCCGCTGGCGCTCGGCCCGTTGGTGGCCCGCGGTGCCCAGCAAACCCGCGAGGGCGCTGCTGCGGGGGTGGCGCTGCAGCGCCACCAGCAGGTTGTCGAGCACGGAGAGGCCATCGAACAGGCGCAGGTTCTGGAAGGTGCGGGCCAGGCCGAGGCGGTTGAGCCGATGGGGTGCCTGGCCGGTAATGGCGGCCCCGCGCCAGAGCACCGCGCCACCGGTAGGGGGCGTGACGCCGGAGATCAGGTTGAACAGGGTGGTTTTGCCGGCGCCGTTGGGGCCGATCAGGCCGAAGATCTCGCCAGGTTGCACGGCGAAGCTGACTCGATCGAGGGCTAGCAGGCCGCCGAAGCGGCGGCTCAGCTCACGCACCTCCAGCAGGGGCGCGCTCATGGCTTTGCCTCCTTGCCCCTGCCCCCCAGTCGCTCCAGCAGGCCCGGGGTGATCAAACCCTGGGGGGCCAGCACCGGCCCCAGCAGGATCACCAGACCGAACAGCACCAGGCGCACATCGCCCACGGGGCGCAGCAGTTCCGGCAGGACCGTGAGCAGCATGCCACCCACGACAGGCCCCAGCCAGGTGCGCGAGCCCCCCAGGATCACAAAGGCCAAGGTGGTGATGCTGGCGTCGAAGGAGCCCTGGCGGGCGTTCCAGGTGTTGAGGAAGTGGGCGGCCAGGGCGCCGGTGCTGCCGGCCAGCACGGCGCTGAGCACGAAGGCGGTGAGCTTCACCCGGGTGGTGTCGATGCCCATGCAGCTCGCGGCCAGTTCGTCGTCGCGAATGGCGGCCATGGCGCGGCCGAGGGGCATCCCCTCCAGCCGCTGGCAGAGCCAGCCCGCCAGCGCCAGCAGCGCCAGGGCCGGCAGCAGGTAGCCGGCGGCGCTGGCAAAGGGCTGGGGGATGGCAAAGATCCCCACCGCCCCACCGGTGAAGGGCAGATTCAGGATTGCCACCCGCACGATCTCCACCAGGGCGATGGTGGCGATGGCCAGGTAAATCCCCTGCAGCCGCAGCACCAGGCGCCCTACCAGCAGGGCCAGCAGCCCGGCCAGCAAGCCCCCCAGCACCAGCTCCAGCAGCAGCGAGGGCAGCGGAAATCCGCCGGTGGCGGTGGCCCCCAGGGCGCTCCAGCGGGTGGAGAGCAGGGCGGCGAGGGTGCCACCTACGGCGTAGAAGGCCGGCGTGGCCAGCGACAGCTGCCCCGCCGCCAACGGCAGGTAGACCGAGAGGCCGAGCAGGGCGCCCAGCAGCATCTGCACCAGCAGGCCGTTGTCGATCACAGGGCGGACCTACTCATACCTTTTCGACCGTGCGCCGGCCGAGCAGGCCACTGGGACGCAGCAGCAGTACGGCAAACAGGATCGCGAAGGCCAGGGCATCGCGCCAACCGGAGGCTGCGCTGGGCACCAGCGCTTCTGCCAGACCCATCAGCAGCCCACCGGCGATCGCGCCTGGCACGCTGCCCAGGCCGCCGAGCACCAGCACCGCCAGGCCCTTGAGGCCGTAGCCGATGCCGAAGTAGGGGCCTGGCAGGCTGACGCTGACGCCAATCAGCCCGCCGCCCAGACCCGCTAGGGCACCGCTGAGGAAAAAGGCCAGCCTCACCATCGCCTCGCTGTGGATGCCGAGTAGCTGGGCGGTGGTGGCGTCTTCCGCCACGGCCCGCAGGGCCCGGCCGCCCTTGCTGCGCTCCAGCCAGAGGCTGAGGGCCAGCACGGCGGCGGCGGAGATCACTAGCAGCAGCAGCTGGATCGTGCGGATGCGGGCGCCGCCGATCACCAGCACAGCGGGCAGCCCCGCCAGGGCATTTGTGCTCGGGGGGAAGGCGTAGCCCTCGGCCCCCATCAGCAGTTGCAGCAGGTTGACCAGCACCACGCCGGCGCCGAGGCTGGTGATCAGGGCCAGTAGGGGCTCGGCGTTGCGGCGCCGTAGCGGCGCGAAGGCCAGCCGCTCCACCAGCAGGCCGATCAGGCCCGAGCCAGCGGCCGCCAGCAGTAGCGCCAGAGCGAAGGGCAGCCCGGCCGGTAGGCCCCAGCCCGGCAAGGCGCCGTTTCCGCCGATTTTGCCGCCCATTAATAGGTAGGTGAGGTAGCCCCCAACGGAAAACAGGGCGCCCTGGGCGAAGTTGATCACGCCGAGCACCGAGAAAACAAGCGTGTAACCCAGGGCCACCAGGGCATAGACGCCGCCGCTGGCGGCGCCGTTGAGCACCACTTGCAGCAGGGCTTCGATCACGGCTTGCGCTCCTGCAGTTGCAGCTCACGCACCAGGGCAAAACGGCCGTCACGGCCGCCGGGGTCCATGCGCACCTCGGCTACATAGAAGCGATCCTGCAGCACCTCGCCCTCGGGGCTGAAAGCGATTGGGCCGAGTGGTGTGGCGTAGGTGCCGCTGAGCAGTTCGGTCATCAAGTTGGCCCGGGCCTGGGCGAGGGTGACGCCCGTGAGGCCACCCATGCTCTGCAGACGCTGGATGGCTTCAAACAGCACCTGGTAGGCGGTGAAGGCCTGGGCGGTGATTTGCGGCGGCGGGCGGTCGCCGTGGGCTTGTTGGAAGAGTTGCAGGAAGCGGCGGTTGATCGGTGTGTTGAGATCGGGGCTGTAGGCCTGGGCGATCAGGATGCCGTCGCACCAGCGTTGGCAGATCGGGTAGATGTTTGGTGTGTTGAGGCCGTTGCCCACCACGATCTGGCCCTGGTAGCCGAGCTCGCGTAGCTGGCGAATCAGGTTGCCGCCGGCCACCGCCTGCACCGAAAGCACCACCAGTCGGGGCTTGAGCTGCAGGGCGGATGTGATCGGCGTCTGGAAGTCGTTGTCGGCCAGCTGGGTGCGCTGCACCGTTATGGGCGTGAGGCCGCGGGCGGCGAGAACCTTCTGGAAGATGGCCACCTCGGCGGTGCTGTAGGCGTCGTCTTGGGCGTAGAACACGGCCACGCGCTTGATAGCTGGATCGCGGCGTAGGGCCTCATCGATCGAGAGCGGCGCGATCACCGAGCTCTGGGCTGACACGCGGCTGATGAAGTGGCCGATCTCGGGAATGCCCTTGGCGGTGTTTGAAGGCGCCACCACCGGCACCCCCTGGCGCTGGGCGATTGGATCGGCGGCAAAGGCCTGCTGGGAGAGGGTGGGACCGATCAGGGCGATTACGCCCTGGCGGATCAGCAGGTTGAAGGCGGCGATGGCGCTGGGTTCATCGGAGGCGCCGTCTTCCATTTGCAGGCGCACGGGACGGCCGCCTGGGGCGCTTTGTTGGGCCCAGCGTTCGGCCACAGCCAGACCCATGCGTTGGTCTTGGCCGTAGAGATTGGCGTTGCCGGTGAAGGCGATGGCGGCTCCGAGGGTGAGGGGCCCGCTGGGGAGTGGCTTGGCGGCCGGATCAGCGCTGCGGCCCAGCCAGGCGAGGGCGCCGATGCCGGCCAGTAGCAGGGCTGCGAGCCTCAGCGCTCCGCGCTGGCGGCGCTCGATCGGGGAGGAGGTTGTCATCGGCAGGGCATTGCTGCGGATGCTGGGCGGATGCTGGGTGGCTGTCAACCACCGCGGTGTGGGGACCGGGGATTTGGTGACCTGGTTTAGGCCGTTGCCGGGTTGGGAATCCTGATGAACAAATGCCCCAACCACTGGCCATGGCCGATTCCCTTCGCCATCCGCGGGAGATGGGCAGTGCCGAAGTGAATGCTTTCCTGAGCCACCTGGCGGTGGATCTGAACGTGAGTCCGTCGACCCAGAACCAGGCCCTTTCGGCCCTGCTGTTTCTGTATCGGGAGTTGCTTGAGCGCGACCTGGAGCTCGATGGGGTGGTGCGGGCCCGCACCCGGCGTCGCCTGCCCGTGGTGCTGACACCAGAGGAGGTGCGAGCGGTGCTGCAGAGGCTGGATGGTGTTGAGGCCTTGGTGGCGGGCCTGCTCTACGGCAGCGGGCTACGGCTGATGGAAGCCTTGCGCCTGCGCGTGCACGATCTGGAGTTCAGCAGGCGTGAGCTCACCGTGCGCGATGGCAAGGGAGGTAAGGACCGCACCACCATGCTGCCGGATGGCCTGGGCAGGCAGCTGGCCAGCCACCTTCAGCAGGTGCGGGATATTCACCGGAAGGATTTGGCCGATGGCTGGGGGCGCGTGCTGTTGCCGCATGCTTTGGCGCGCAAATATCCCAATGCCCCGGTGGAATGGGGTTGGCAATGGGTGTTTCCCCAAGGAAGCCGTTGGCGCAGCCCGAGTAGCGGAGAACAGGGCCGCCATCATCTGGATCCCAGCCTCATCCAAAAGGCTGTTCGACGCGCTGTGCTGGCCGCAGGTATCAGCAAACCAGCCACCTGCCACAGCCTGCGCCATTCTTTCGCTACCCATCTGCTGGAGCGCGGCCAGGACATCCGCACGATCCAGGAGCTCTTGGGCCACAGCGATCTGAGGACGACAATGATCTACACGCACGTCCTCAATCGCGGCCCCCTTGGCGTGACCAGCCCTGCTGACTTGTTGTGAGATTTGTGGCGTGACGAACAAGTGGATATCGGACCCGCATATATATCTGGAGTCTTGGAGCTCCACATCAAAATCCCAGGACTGGTGCAGGTTTGCGAGATAACCTCTCTCACGGAAGCGGTTGATAGGCTGTCCAGAGCACGCGGGGTGTGTCGGATACCGGACCCGCCCATACAGCGTTAGGCTGATGAAAAAGCATCAATGACAAATCAACTCATCGAGGTTAAACTCCAAGAATCATCAAAGAACTGGACGGACCACGCTAAGCTGGGCGCTGAACTATTAGGCCCTCTTATTGCAGCGGTATTTGGAATATGGGTGCTTCGGCTAACGAAGCGAATTGAGCAGACTTGAGGGCACCTCGAAAAAAGAGGAATTCCAAGCCTGCAGTCATCTACAAAAAAACGCCTTACGGCGCCAAGGGGTCTACTAAATTGCACATCAAAATGATAGGAAAGGGCTCAGGTGGTTTCAGGTGAATTTCGCCTCATGCGATTGCAA
>NZ_JBSYHW010000011.1:0-51551 GCF_056108345.1 Cyanobium sp. NIVA-CYA 375
GGCGAGTGGTCGCTGACTCACCAGATCAAACAGCAGGCCGCCGTAGGTGTTGAGCTGATCCAATCGCACCGCAGGCAGGGGATCGCGTTCATGCAGCAGAGCTTCCAGCAGTGCTGCCAACGCATCGCTCGTGAGCGCGCCTAGGGCTTCAGTACCGAGCCGCTGCTCCAGCTCTTGGAGTGCCTGGGCCTTGCTCGCTTCGCTATGGATCCTCATCCCGGGCGTGCTGCGCATGCGTTGGAGCGCAACAGCATCGACCAGTAGCTGGTCGCCATCCTGGGGACGGAAGTTTTCTAGATGCGGCACCACGTGGAGTGCCGGCCGCAGCACAAAGGTGTCGGCCTTGCCGTTCACACCGCGAAGCACGGGATTCCTGGATGCGAGCGGAGCGACTAATTGGTTGTGGCTGCCGCTGATGCCCTTGGAGAGCCACTAGGGCTGGAAGCTATGGCGAGATCCATCCAGCTCCAGGGCCGATCCGTCTTCTGATCTATGCAGGCTCACCACGGCAGCCAGGGTCCATTAGGAGTCTGTCCCAGTAGCCCTGGCGTGCGGCGCTCAGCTTCGGTTTGGTGCGCAGGTCTCGCCCAATTCTCTTGGCCTCGCCGCTCGAGAACCCAGCCGCTGCAACGGATCTGATCAGCTTCCTCTAGCCGCAGGCTTCTCCGGAGGAGTAGGCGCTTCCCGATTGCCGCCTGCGCCGGGGGATTCGCTACCCGCAGTGGTGGATGCTGCTGGTGGCGATCCTGGCCATTTACCGCTTTGCGGAAGGCTGACGCCTACAGCAACCAGGGTTCGCTGCTCGGGATGGAGCGTTTTGCCAAACGCCACCGCAAGACCCTCAACGAGCTGCTCGGCACCCACATCGCCAAGCCACCATCGGACTCGACCTTCCGTTTGCTGCTCTCTCAGCTCGATGTCGATGGCTTCGATGCCCTGCTGCAGCAGTGGATGGAAGCCCAGCCTGGCGTCACCGAGAGCGTCGACACCCTGGTGTGTGACGGCAAGACCCTGCGGGGTTCGATCGATCAAACCGCTTCTGGCGCAGCGCGTTTTATCGCTCAGGTCAGCCTGTACTCCAACACACTTGGGGTGGCGATAGCCCAAAACACCTACGCCACCGATGCCGGCGGCGAGATCGCGGCACTGCGCCAGCTCCTCGATCGTGTCCAGCTGGATGGTCTTTTGGTGCAGGCCGACGCGCTGCATGCAAACCGCCCTTTTTCCTCTACCTCGAGCAGCGTGGCGCCGACTTCCTGATTGCTGTAAAGCACAGTGGCCGCAAAGGATCTCAGGTCATCAAGGACCGGCTGACCTATGGCCGCAACACGCCGTGGCAAGCCAGCAAGCGTGAACGCAAACGCGGCCGCGACCTCACCTGGACGCTGCGGGGCATGCCCGCCCCGGCGTGGGTGATGGAGAACTGGCCGGGCAGCGCCACGATCCTGGCGGTGCGCTGCAAGGGGATCCGAGAGGGCAAGCCCGTCGATGAGACCCGTTACTACGTCTCGAGTTTGCGTACTGGAGCCGAGGCTCTGCTGCAGCACGTGCGTGATCGCTGGAGCATCGAGAACTCCTGGCATTGGCCCCGCGACACCCAGCTGCGGGAAGACGCGCACCGCTACCGCGAGGCAAACGGCGTGCAGATCATGGCCACGCTCCGCAGCCTGGCCATGAACGCCCTGCGACTCGATGGCTTCTGGTCGATCACCGAGGGGCTGGCCGCTCTGGCGCATGACATCAGGGCCCTTCTGGCACTGCTGGGCTGGCGAAAACCAGCTCAGGTACTGAATTCTGCCTGACTTCTAATGAGCCCTGGCCGATCAGGTCGTAGCGCTCGCCGGCGAATCCCTCCCTGCGCAACTACGAGCGCGGCTATGTGAAGGAGGGTGTGGGAGCTGGCGGTTTGGCCCTGCTGTGGCAATTGGCCGCCTGCGACCGGGCTTGCCGGATCGAACTCGGTGTCTAGGGTCGCTGCCATGGCTCCTGTCTTCGGATCGCTCTCCCGCCGCTAGCCGCCGCCCCGCCGATGGTCCTGAGCTGGTGCAGGTGGAGGGCGAGCTACCGGCTGCCTGGCTGAAGCAGCTCCCTGGCCCCTGGCGTTTGAGGGTCCTGGCGAATCCCGCGGTGGTATAATGGGCCGGATTTGCGGCGGGTCGCCCGGGGCCTGGTTTTGTGGCCCTCAGCCCCGGCGTTTCCCGGCTGTTCGGCCCGACCGGCTGCTGCTCGACCCCATGCTACGGGACCAAGCCCTGGCCTGCGACGACTGCGACGGCCTCAGCCTGTTGCTCAGCGGCAACACCGAGGTGGCGGTGCTGCCGTTGCAGCGGCTCATCCCCCTGCTGCGCCGTGACCAGCGCCTGGCGGTGATCTGGCCAACGGCGCTCCCCAGGCCTTGCAGCCGGCCCCCCCAGGCCCTGAGCCCAGGCATTTGGGTGCGGAACTGTCAGTTTTCTGTACAGCTTGTACAGATTGATGGACGCTGGCCGCGCAACCCGTGATTCCACGGATGCCGCGATAGTTCGCCTGTACCATTCTGTGTTCAGGGTTTGGGCTGGCTACGGTGTTTCTGGGATTTGACCGTCAAGGCTGGATCACGGTTTTTGCCGCCCTGCTCCTCGCCCTGATCACGCTGTTTACTAATTACACCCATGTCGACCTCCTGGGAGCCGCTTCCGTCGACCTACCGCAGCAAGCAGGAATTCCTTGCATCGCTGCCGCCGTGGCAGCGGCTGTTGCAGAAGCTCAATTGGCATCCAACCGTCGAGCTGAAGGTGCAGCGTTACGAGCTGGAGCAGAGGAAGCTGCAAATGAGGAGAGAGGACGAGCAAATGAGGAAAGAAGACGAGCAGAGGAGGCAAGAGGACGAGCGGCTACGGAAGCTCGACGAGCGGTTCGACGAGCTCAGCAGCAAGCTCAGTGCAATCTTGTTCAGCTCCGGCACCAGCTCGACCCCTCCGAACGCAACGCCAGGCGAGTCCGAGATGTGATCTCGCTGCTGGAGGAATACGGGGGCATCGCGTGAACGCAGCCATCCTGATCGCGGCCCGGGCGCATCTGGATCAAAACTGTTGAGGAATCTGTACAAGCTGTACAGCACTAGCAAGCCATTGCAGCGATGGATCCCCAGCCAGGGCTCTCCGGCAAGACGATGCCCCACCAAGCCCCACCCCCCTAGATCTAGCCCCAGAGCCGGCGGCGGGGGGCGGCGCTCAGGCGCCGGTGGGTGTCGGCCAGCAGCGCGGGGATGGGCAGCTCGTGGGGGCAGCGGGGCAGGCAGGCGCCGCAGGAGCGGCAGGCCTCGGCGTTGAGCTCCTCCCACCAGTGGCCGGCGCGGCCGATCAGGTTGTAGCGCTCCTGGGCAAAGACCTCCATGCCGTGGCCCACTGCCAGGTTGCGCAGGCGCAGGAGTTCGGGGATCGGCACGCCGTTGGGGCAGGGCAGGCAAGCGCGGCATTGGCCGCAGCGCTCCGCCCCCAGACGCTCGCGGCCGGCTGCATCCAGGCGCTGCAGGGCTGAGCGTTGTGCGGCACTCAGCCAGGGCGAGGGCCCGCCGATGGCAGCGGCCCAGGCCAGGTCTGCCGGCTGCTCAGCTCCCAGGCTCAAGGTGGAGATCCCCTGATCGAGCAGGAAGCGATAGGCCAGCTCCAGGGGGTGAAACGGAGCGCAGTCGGCGACTAGCTCGGCTGGTGGGTCGTAGAGGCGGCCGCCCTTATCGGCCGGGGAGATGGCCAGCACGCCGATTCCCTCGCTCAGGGCGGCGCGGGCGATGGCCAGTCGGGTCTGGTCAAACAGGTGCACATGCAGGCTGCAGAACGTGAACGCCCCCGAGCTCAGGGCGGCCTCGATTAGCTCGGGCGTGCCGTGGCTGCTGAAGCCCACCTGGCCCACCAGCCCTTCATCTTTGGCCCAGGCCAGCAGCTCGGCGCCGGGCCCCTTAAGCGCCCACTCCAGGTGTTCGGGACGGTTGAGGCCATGCACGGCCAGGTTGGTGAGCTGGGCCACGCCAAGGCGCTCCAGGATCGAGCGCAGTTGCCCCTGGCCGGTGGCCAGGTCGGGGCCGGGCAGCAATTTGCTGGTGATGCGCCAGCCGGCCTCTGGGGCCAGGTTGTCCCGTTGCAAGGCCGCCACGGCCTGGCCCAGGAAGGTTTCGGCGGGCCCGTAGGCGGCGGCCGTTTCCAGGTGGTTGATGCCGGCGGCCAAGGCTGCCCTCAGCACCGCTTCCATCTGGGCGGGGCTGCTTAGGGCCCGCATCGTGCCGAGGCTGAAGGCCGACACCGGCGGCCCGGCGCCATAGGGGCGCTGCAACTGGTTTTCAGGCAGTTGGGACATCCCCAGGTTCGTCTGCTTCGGGGCGGGCCTGTTTGAGGTGGCGCACCAGGTCGGCGGGGCTGGTGCTGTCTAGGAAGCGGCGGAAATTGTCCTGCTCCTGGGCGTCGGCCTCCGCATCCACCGGGATGGAGGCATCAGCCACAACCTCTTCGAGCATCCAGATGCTGCTGTCGGTGCGTAGGGCGAGGGCGATGGCATCGCTGGGCCGGGCATCGAGCTCGATGCTTGCAGCCGCCGTTGCGTCGCCAGGTGCCCCAGCTTCCCCATCGCTAGCGGGGCTGAGTTTCAGCACGGCCCGGAAGGTGCTGTCTTCGATTGTGTGGATTACAACCCGGTCGAGCTGTAGCCCCCCCGCCTCGAGCAGGTCGGCCATCAGGTCGTGGCTGAGGGGCCGGCTAGGCGGTTCATCGCTAAGGCCTGCAAGGATGTTTTGTGCCTGGGCCTGATCAATCCAGATCGGCACCTGGCGACGGCCGGATGGATCGCGCAGCAGCACGATCGGGCTGCGACTGGCCGCATCTAGGGCAATTCCGGCAACGCGCATTTCCACCATGGCCCAGCGCAGCCTTTTGTCCGATTATGGCGAGGAACGATCCCCCTGGGCTGGATAGCAGATGTTTACCGGGCTGGTGCAGGCCACAGGCGTGATCCGCCGTTCTCCCCAGGGCGTTCAGGTGCAGTGGACTCCAGCTCCGGAGGCTGGCTGGACACCAGCTGACCTGGCCCTGGGCGACAGCGTGGCGGTCGATGGCGTGTGTCTCACCGTGGCCGGGCGGTTGGCCGATGGCTTTCGCGCCGATGTCAGTGAGGAAACCCTGGGCCGCTCCACCCTGGCCGCCAAGGCAGACCGGGGCGGCAGAGTGAATCTCGAGCCGGCCCTGCGCCTGGCCGACCGGCTTGGTGGCCACCTGGTGAGCGGCCATGTGGATGGGCTGGGGGTGGTGCGGGCCATCGCCCGCCAGGCCGCCTCCTGGCGCCTGGAGCTGGCCTGGCACAACCCCGCCTACGGCCGCTATGTGTGCGAAAAGGCCAGCGTGGCGGTGGATGGCATCAGCCTGACAGTGGCCGGCTGCGACCCCGCTGGCGCCGGCTTCTGGATTGCCGTGATTCCCCACACCTGGGCCAGCACCACCCTGGCGCAGCTGGCCGTGGGGGATGGGGTCAACCTGGAGGCCGACCTACTGGCTAAATACACCGAGCGGCTGCTGGCTGCCACCGGCCCCAGCGGCGTGGCCGAGCCGATTAATGCTCCCTGGCTGGCTGATCACGGCTGGATCTGACGTCTGCGGTTGGTGTGCCTACGGTCCAGCTGATGCTGGTGCTTGGGGTGCTGGCCCTGATTTTCCGGTGCTGGCTTCCGCCTGGATCACCGTGATCGTGGCGCTGGGCTTTCTGGTGGGAGGCATCGTGGGCTGGGTCAGCAACCTGGCCCGCTCCCGCCAGTTGGGCCGCTGGTATTGCTTTTGGCGGCTGGTGATCTCCACCCTCTTCATCGTGGTGGGGGCTTGGATGATTCAGCAGTTCCGCGGCGGTCCGCTTGAGGGCGGCGTGGTGGTAGCCAGTCTGGCCTTTGCCATCGGCATCGTTTTCATCCTCGAAGGCGTGGTTTCGATGCTGGTGGCCCTTGGTCACACACGGGTGAGGGGCTGGGGTTGGGGCTTGCTCAACGGAATCGTCACCCTGATCCTCGGCGTGCTGATCGTGGCCATGCAGGGTTGGGGCCTGCTCTGGGTCATCGGGGTGCTGGTGGGAATCAGCTTCCTATTCAGCGGTATCGACCTGCTCGCCTTTAGTGCCAGCTTCCACGGCGACGACTGAGCAGGAGTGCCAGGGCAGAGGTGCCTAGGGATCGAGTGGTTCGAGCGGCACCAGGCTGATCGAACCGTTATCTGGGTCGATTTCGATCCGGAATTCCTGGCCCGGCTCCAACCCCAGCTGGCGGGTGTAGGCCTGGCCGATCAGCAGGTTGCCGTTGCCATGCACCCGGGTGCGGAATTCTGCTTGCCGTCCCTTGCCTTGGCCGCTGCTGCCGGTTTGGCTAACACTGCTTGGTAGGGCGTAGCCCTTAGCGGCCACCAGGGCGCGATAAAAACTTTTTTTCAGCAGCCGCCCGCTCGGGCCCACGTAGCCGCAGCCCCGGGCGATTTCGTCTTCTGGGCGGTTGCTCAGGGCGCGGGCCCGATCAAGAAGGGCTTTGCCTTCCAGCATGTCCGCGGGGCTGTCGCCGCTCCTGGCCGCCATGGGAAACGCCTGCCCTAGGCAGATATATGGATTGATTGTGCCCGGTATGCAAGGAAATCGCTATCCCTGCCAGCGGTTGACGACTTAAGGCCTCAAAGCAGATACAGGATTCCGTAGAGCACCACCCAAATGCCATCTACGAAATGCCAATAAAGTTCTGCTGCTTCCAGGCCGAAGTGGTCGCTGGCGCTGATGCGACCTCCGGGGCGGGTCTGCAGGGCGACGATGGTGATGCAGATCACGCCAAGGGTGACGTGCAAGCCGTGGAAGCCGGTGAGGGCGTAGAAGGTGCTGGCAAACAGGTTGTCAGTGAGACTGAAGGGCAGGCTGAAATATTCGAACATTTGTCCAGCCAGGAAAACTGCACCTAGAGCACCGGTGCTTGCTAGCCAGAGACGGCTGGCCCCCAGCTGTCCGGCCCGGCATTCCTTGCCAGCGCGGTGAAAGGTGAAGCTACTGATAATTAGAACCACTGTGTTGATAGTGGGGAGCAGCAGTTCAAGCTCATAAATCCCTCCTTCCGGTAGCGGATTCACGGCCCGGAAAGTGAGATAGGCGGCAAAAAAACCTGCGAAGGTCATGCCGTCTGCCACCAAAAAGGTAGCCAGGCCGAATAGGCGGAAATCGCCGTGGCCCTCGCCTGCTGGGCCGTGATCCGACTCAACGATGGTGGAATCCTGCAGGGGTGTGGTGCTTGTCACGCTTTTACCTCAGGGTGCTGTCCGTAGCCGTAGGGCTCGGTTACTAATGGAGCATCGCCATGCCAGTTCTCGACCGGTGGCGGCGAACTGGTAAGCCACTCTGGCGTCAAGGCATTCCAGGGATTGTCGCCAGCTTCTTTGCCATTTATAGCCGTCACCACAATATTAATAAGCAGTGGCAGGGTGCTGATCGCCATCAATAGGGCGCCCACGCTGCTCACCTGATTAAGGGTGGTGAAGGCGGGATCGTATTCGGCAACTCGACGGGGCATGCCATTCAAGCCAAGCCAGTGCTGGGGGGCAAAGCAAAGATTGAAGCCAATAAAAGTGAGCAGGAAATGAAGCCTGCCCAGATCCTCATTTAGCAGGCGTCCAGTGAACTTGGGATACCAATGATAGAGAGATCCGAAGATCACAAACACCGTGCCCCCGTAAACGATGTAGTGAAAATGACCCACTACAAAGTAGGTGTCATGGACGTGAATGTCGAAAGGCACCTGGGCAAGAGCTACACCGGTGATGCCGCCAAATACGAAATTTACAATGAAGGCGCAAGAAAACAACATCGCCGAATTCAGGGCGATTTTGCCGCCCCAGAGGGTGGCCAACCAATTGAAGAATTTAATGCCGGTGGGTACGGCAATAAATGAGGTGGCTATCGTGAAGAACAAACGCATCCAGGGGGGCGTGCCACTGGTGAACATGTGGTGAGCCCAAACTATTAGGCCCAGGAAAACGATGGCCATGATTGAATACACCATTGTGGTGTAGCCAAATAGTGGTTTGCGAGCGTGAATCGGCAGAATCTCACTCACCAGCCCGAAGGCTGGCAGTACCATAATGTAAACAGCTGGGTGGGAGTAAAACCAGAAAAGATGCTGATAAACGACAACATTTCCTCCCATGGTTGGGTTGAAAAATCCGGTATGGGCAATGATGTCGAAACTAAGCAAAATCAATGTGCCCGCTAGAACTGGCGTGGAAAGCACTACCAAAATGCTGGTGCCGAGCATGGCCCAGCAATACATTGGCAGCATCATCAGCTTCAAGCCCGGACGCCGCAGCTTAAGGATGGTGGCAATGAAGTTGATACCACCAAAAATTGAACTTCCACCAAGTAGAAGCACGCTCAGAATCCAAACCACCTGCCCAGCTGCCGGAGTTGTAAGACTTAGGGGCGGATAGGCAGTCCAACCCGATTGGGCAGCCGCTCCGGCGATGAAATAACTACTGATAAGCAGAATACCCGCGGGGGGGATCAACCAGAAGGCAACTGCATTGAGGCGCGGGAAAGCCATGTCCCTGGCTCCCACATAAAAAGGAATCAAGTAGTTGCCGAAAGCGCCATTTACTACTGGCACGATCCACAGAAAGATCATCACCGTGCCGTGGAGGGTAAGCACCTCGTTGTATGTCTCACGGCTGACGAAATCGGAGATTGGGCTGACCAATTCCGTGCGGATAACCCCAGCTAGGGCGCCACCAATCAAATAAAAGATAAAGCCGCAAACCAAATATTGCAGCCCAATCACTTTGTGATCGAGGCTGAAGCTGAAGTAGCGCAGCCAGCCTTGGGGTTGCAGGTTGCCGTTGAAATCGCTTGGGTTGGCGAGAGTCATGGCGGATTAGGCAGTAGTGCGATTAGGAGTGTTTTGCTGCAACCAATTGGCGTAGGCCTCAGGCTCGTGCACGACAACGTTGGAGCGCATGCCGCCGTGATACGGACCGCAGAGCTCGGCGCAGATGATCGGATAGGTGCCAGCGCGAGTAGCCGTAAAGGAGAGAACTGTCGGTTGACCTGGAATCACGTCCTGCTTGAGCCGAAACTGCGGCACCCAGAAGGCATGGATAACGTCGCGAGCTTCCATGCGCAATTCCACTTGTTGGCCGGTGGGCACATGCAATTCGCCACTGGTTATATCTGCCCCCGGGTAGTGGAAAATGAAGGCAAATTGCATAGCAGTGACCTCAACCGGTAATACCGGGCCGCCAGGGACTGCATCCATGCCGGCTACACCTATACCACCCCAAACCCTACCAGCTGAATCTCCCTCCTTGACGCTGACCTGCTGCATAGCTGCATGGTCCATGGACATATGGTCGTTGAGCGTGGCCATGCCACCCATGCGTTCGTAAATGTCGTAGCTATAGAGCCCAACAAATAAAACAACAATTGCGGGAATTGCAGTCCAGACGATTTCCAAGGGCAGGTTTCCCTCGATCGCTAGGCCGTCGCCCGTATCGCCGCTGCGGCGCCTAAATCGAAACAAGCTGTAAACCAGCAGGATCACGATGCCAAGGAACAGCACGGTACCAATGCTGAACAAAACCTTAAAAAGGGCGTCGTAGGTAGATGCGTTGCTACTGGCGCCCAGCGGCAGCATATTGACGTTGTTGCCAACCCATAGCCCAGTCAGGACCAGGGCAGTGGTAGCCGTGAAAACAGCTAAGGCTGTGCGAATCGGCACGTTGCTGTTGGAGCTCCTACCAGCCTATGGGTGGGAGCCATGGTGTGCGTGTGGATCGTTGAGTTGGTTGGCAAATCAACGCGGCAGCCGCTTGCCGGCCATGGCTGATGTTTTCACTTCGTGATCTGATGACTTAAGCATCCCTTGTTTTGAACAGCTTGGTTAGGTTCTCTGGAACTAATGGATGGTCGTTACCGTGACGACAGATCTCCAGTCAAACCACATTCAGGTTTCCGTCAAAAATCAAGATCCTTTGTTGCGCCGGAGGTTAGCTCTGCTTACCTCCCACCTCGTTGTGGCATTGGTTGCTTTAGTGGCAATCGGCGGGGCTACTCGGGTGATGGAGGCAGGCCTTGCTTGCCCTGACTGGCCCCTTTGTTATGGCCGGCTCCTGCCGGGTCGCCAGATGAATCTTCAGGTGTTTCTGGAGTGGTTTCACCGTCTAGATGCCTTCGTGGTGGGGGTGGCCCTGCTGGTACTTACGGCTGCGAGCATTTTCTGGAGGCGAGGCCTGCCCGCTTGGTTGCCCTGGCTAGCCGGGGGTTCACTTCTTTTAGTAATGGTGCAGGGAGCCTTAGGGGCTCTCACCGTTACCCAGTTGCTTGCAGCGCCGCTGGTGACTGCTCACCTCATTACGGCCCTGCTGCTGGTTGCCTTAACCAGCTGTCTTTACCAGCGCCTTGCCATGGTGAACATGCGGGTTGTCGGCCCTCCCGTTTGGTGGCAAATGCTGGCTACTTCAGCCCTGCTATTGGTGTTTGCCCAGTGCCTGCTCGGCGGATCGATGGCCAGCCAGTGGGCTGCTGACCAATGCTTAAGTTCCGGCAGTGGCTGCCGCTGGTTGCTTGCCCACCGGCAGGTAGCAATGCCCGCCGCTCTTGCAGTGCTCACCTTGGCGGCAGCTACTCCACTTTTGCCTGCTGGCCAGGGTCAGCTGCCCGCCTTAGCCCAGGGAGCTGCAGTTTTGATGCTGGCTCAAGTGGCCCTTGGCATCTGGACTTTGAGGCTTCAGTTGCAAGCTCCTCTGGTGACGATCGCCCACCAACTCATGGCAGCGCTGTTGGTCGGCCTGCTTGCGGCGGTGGTTGCCCGCTCCCTCGGCCACTTCGGCCGGTCCCTTTCGATCACTCCAATTTCGCCCGAGGTGGCCCATGGTTAGCGCAACGGTCACAGCTCCAATTGCCGTAGCCCCGGCGATCCGCCCCTCGGTGAAATTACCGGCCTGGCTTGAGGTTGCCAAGCCCCGCCTCATACCGCTGCTGCTCGCGACCACCCTTGGTGGCATGGCGCTCAGCTCTGGCGACTCCCCCTCCGCCGGAACTGTTCTATGCACCCTGGTGGGAGGCAGCTTGGCTTCGGCTGCGGCTGGGGTGCTCAATTGCCTTTGGGAGCAGGATCTTGATGGGCGCATGCAGCGCACCAGCCTGCGGGCTCTGCCCTCCGGACGACTGGCTCAGCGTCAGGCCTTTGCTCTGGCCATCGGTCTCACCATCCTGTCGGTTGTGGTGCTGGTGATCGGCGTCAATCCTCTGGCAGCCAGCCTTTCTCTGCTTGGCCTTTGCAGCTACGTGCTGCTCTACACGGCCCTGCTCAAGCCCCGTACTAGCCAAAATATTGTGGTCGGCGGTGTGGCTGGCGCGATTCCACCCCTAGTGGGTGCTGCTGCGGCAACCGGCTCCCTGGGCTGGCCTTCCTGGTGGCTGTTTTCCTTGGTAATGCTCTGGACACCAGCCCACTTCTGGGCCCTTGCCCTGCTGCTCAAGGACGATTACCGCTCCGTGGGCATCCCGATGCTGCCGGTGGTCAAGGGAGTGACGGTGACCACTCGGGCCATCAGCCATTACGCCTGGGCCACCGTTGGCTTGAGCCTGCTTGGGATCGTGGCGCTGCCCAGCGGTGGCTTGTTCTATGGCTTGATGGTGCTGCCCTTTAACGCCCGACTGCTGCAGTTGAGTTCCCAGTTGCGCAGTCACCCTGACGAACCCCAACGGGCCAAGGCCATGTTCCGCTGGTCAATCTTTTACCTGTTTGGCATCTGTGCGTTGCTTTTGCTGGCCCGCCTACCCCAGGCAGCCCTGCTGGGCCCCCAACTGTTCAACATCCCCTTTGCTGCCTTGCCTAGATTGATGGGCTGATTGGAGCGGCTTGAGTCGGTGATCGAACTGCAGCAGCTCTGCAAGCGCTACGGGGGCAAAAAGGCGGCAACTGCCGTCGTTGCCCTAGACAACCTTTCCCTGCAAGTGCCGGCTGGCAGCCTCTATGGCCTCCTTGGCCCTAACGGTGCCGGTAAGACGACATCCTTGCGCATCCTGTGCACCCTGCTGGCCCCTGACAGCGGCAGCGTGCGGGTAGGCGGCGTTGATGCCCTGGCCGACCCCCGGGCAGTGCGTCGCTTATTGGGCTATGTGGCCCAGGAGGTGGCCATCGACAAAATTCTCACCGGCCGCGAACTGCTGCAGCTGCAGGGGGATCTTTATCACCTGGCTCCGGCTGCGCGGAACCGGCGCATGGATGAGCTGATCGAGCTGCTCGGCATGGCCGACTGGATTGATCGGCGTTGCGGTAGCTACTCGGGCGGGATGCGCCGCCGGCTCGATCTGGCCGCTGGCCTGCTGCACTGCCCCCAAGTGCTGGTGCTCGATGAGCCCACCGTCGGGCTTGATATCGAAAGTCGCGCTGCGATCTGGGCCGTGTTGCGCCAGCTGCGCGATGGCGGCACAACCGTGCTGCTCAGTAGCCATTACTTAGAAGAGATTGATGCCCTGGCTGACCATCTGGCGATCATCGAGGCCGGCCAGGTCATTGCTGAAGGCTCCCCTGCGGTCCTCAAGGCTGCCTTGGGTGGCGATCGGGTGACCTTGAGGGTGCGCGAATTCAGTGATGCCGCGGAAGCTGAGCGGGTGCGCAGCTTGCTGCACGATTGCGCCGGGGTGCGCCAGGTGGTGGTGAACCGGGCCCAGGGCTACTCCCTGAACCTGGTGATTGAGCACGACGGCGTGGTTGAACAGCTGCGCCGCCAATTGGCGGCAGCCGACCTGCCGGTTTTCGCCCTCGCCCAAAGCCGCCCCAGCCTCGATGATGTCTATCTCCAGGCCACCGGCCGCACCCTGATGGACGCGGAGCTGGCGGTGGCCGGCAGCCGTGATCCCAAGGCTGAACGCAAAGCGAGTATGTGATGACCACAACCCTTCCAGGCCCCCAACCCGAGGCATCCGCCTTGGCCGAGATCAGTCAAGAAACCCTGGCCCTCACCCGACGTTTGTTCGTACAGCTGCAGCGCCGGCCTTCCACCTTGGTGGCGGGGGTGCTTCAGCCCCTGATCTGGCTGGTGTTATTTGGCGCCCTGTTTGCCAAGGCTCCGGCGGGACTGCTGCCTGGCGGCATCAGCTACGGCAGATTCTTGGGGGCCGGTGTGATCGTCTTCACGGCCTTCAGTGCGGCACTCAACGCCGGCCTGCCCTTGATGTTTGACCGGGAATTCGGCTTCCTCAACCGGTTGCTGGTGGCGCCGCTGCGCTCGCGCAGCTCGATCGTGTTTGCATCGGTGCTCTACATCACCACACTCAGCTTGGTGCAGAGCCTGGTGATCATGGGCACTGCCGCCCTGCTGGGTTATGGCTGGCCTGGTGGCGCTGGACTTCTGCTGGTGTTGGTCACCTTGCTGTTGTTGGTATTTGCAGTCACGGCCTTGAGTTTGGGGTTGGCTTTTGCGCTGCCAGGCCACATTGAGCTGATTGCGGTGATCTTTGTAGCCAACCTGCCGCTGTTGTTTGCCAGCACCGCTTTGGCTCCCTTGTCGTTCATGCCGGCTTGGCTGGGCTGGCTAGCGGCGCTGAATCCCCTTACCTTCGCGATAGAACCGATTCGTGCCGCCTATGCGGGACAGGTCTCTCTCACCGCAGTGGTGCTGGAGGCCCCCTACGGCCAGCTCAGCAGCGCCACCTGCTTAGGGGTGCTCGCCTTGTTGGCCGCCGGATTGTTCCTGCTGATACGGCCGCTTTTGGATCGCAAGCTCACCTAGCAAGCCCTTTCGTGACGCAGCCCTCCAGATTCCCCCTGTCCGACCGTCCCGACTTAGGGGCTCGCTTACTGGCGGCGGTTGCAGAACGGGACCAAGCCATGGCCCAGCGTCTGGTGCAGCAGTGGGTGCACCGCCGCGGGCTGCCGGCGCTGGAGGCCCTGATCGCCGGCCCCCTGAGCGCGGGCCAGGGAGTTGGGGCGGCTGAGTGGCTCCGCTCCCAGGCTGGCCTGGAAAGCAACCCTGCACTCGCCGATGAGCCCGTTGCCCAACGAGCTGTGCTGGCCCTTGTGCAGGACGCTCTAGCTCCGGGGCCTATCAATGCCGCTCCTGCTCCCTATGCCCACGCTTCCCTGCGGGCCTGGCTGCCGGATGCAGATCCGCTTGCTGGCAAGAACCTTCCCCTGGCCAGCTGAGTGAAACCCTCCGGTTTGATTGTGTCGGTGCAAGCCCCCGAGGGCTCACCGATGCGCGATCCCGATGTGATCGCGGCTATGGCGGATGCCAGTTTGCGTAATGGTGCCTCTGGAGTGCGCCTGGAAAGCCCAGAACACATCGGCGCTGTTCGACAGCGCTGCCCAGATGCCCTAATCGTGGGCCTATGGAAGCGCAGCTACCCAGACAGCTCGGTGTACATCACGCCCGGATGGGAGGAAATTCGGGCTGTTTGGGCTGCGGGCGCCGATGTGGTGGCGATTGATGCCACAGAGCGGGATCGCCCCGGCGGAGACAACTTGGCGGCCCTGATAGCCCGTGCCCAGCAGGAGCTGGGAGCTGCGCTGATGGCGGATGTGGACAGCGTTGCCAATGGCCTGCGTGCCGCCGAGCTGGGTTGCACCTGGGTCGGCACCACCCTGTACGGCTACACCCACTCAACCTCAGGCCAGAAGCCACCAGCCTGGGATCTATTGCCCCTGCTGAGACAGCAATTGCCTGCTGAGGTGAGTCTGATCTGCGAGGGCGGCATAGCCAGCCCCCAGCAAGCCCGCCAAGCTCTCGAACTCGGCGCTGATGCCGTGGTAGTCGGCACGGCAATCACCGGGGTCGATTTGCAAGTTGCTGCTTACGTTCGCGATGTTCGGGCCTGCTGAGCAGCCTGGGATCACATCATCCCGGGCATGCCCATGCCTCCCATGCCTCCCATACCGCCCATACCACCCATGTCGCCGCCGCCGGCTGGGGCAGCTTCGGGTTCGGGCTTATCGGCGATCACAACCTCGGTGGTGATCAGCATGGAGGCGATCGAGACCGCATCTTGAAGGGCTAGCCGCACCACCTTGGCCGCATCCAGGATGCCTGCTGCTAGCAAGTCTTCGTAGACGCCGGTGAGGGCGTTGTAGCCCTTGCCCAGCCTAAGGATCTCAGCGGCTACCACGGCGCCATCGGCACCGGAGTTGTGGGCGATCTGGCGCACCGGCTCTGCCAGGGAGCGCTGCACAATCTCGACGCCTGTGCGCTCGTCGCCCTGGCAGCTAGCCGCCAGGCTGTTGAGTCCCTCGGCCAGCTCCAACAGGGTGCAGCCGCCACCAGCAATGATTCCCTCCTCCACCGCAGCGCGGGTGGCGTTGAGGGCGTCTTCGATGCGCAGTTTGCGGTTCTTGAGCTCGGTTTCGGTGGGAGCACCCACTTTGATCACGGCCACCCCTCCCGCCAGTTTGGCGATCCGCTCCTGCAGTTTTTCGCGGTCGTAATCGGAGTCGGTGTTGTCGAGCTCGCGCTTGATCGAGGCAACCCGATCGGCCACTGCCGCATGGTGCTCACCGCTGGCCACGATCGTGGTGCTGTCCTTTGTGATGGTGATGCGGCGGGCCTGGCCCAACTCGGCCAGGCCGGTCTTGTCGAGGGTCATGGCCTGGTCTTCGCTCACGACCGTGGCGCCAGTGAGTACGGCGATGTCGCCAAGCATCGCCTTGCGGCGATCCCCGAAGCCAGGGGCCCGCACTGCTGCAACCTGCAATACGCCCCGGTTTTTGTTGACCACCAGGGTGGCGAGAGCTTCGCCCTCCACTTCTTCGGCCAGGATCAGCAGGGGCCTGCCGCCCTTGGAAACCGCCTCAAGTACGGGCACCAGGTCAGTGATGGTGCTGATTTTGCGGTCGGTGATCAGGATTAGGGCATTTTCAAAGACGCATTCGCGCCTCTCCTGGTCGGTGACGAAGTAGGGGGAGCTGTAGCCACGGTCGAAGGCCATGCCCTCGGTGATCTCCAGTTCGGTGGCCAAGGAGGTGGACTCCTCAACGGTGATGACGCCGTCAGCGCTCACCTTGTCCATGGCTTCGGCGATCATCCGGCCGATCTCTTCGTCGTTGCCGGAGCTCACTTCGGCCACCTGGCGAATCGCTTCACCGGCAACTGGCTGGGCCCTCTCGGCGATGCCCGCCACGATCTGGGCTGTGGCCTTTTCCATGCCGCGGCGTAACACGACCGGGCTGGCGCCGGCAGCCACGTTTCTGAGGCCTTCACGGACAAGTGCCTGGGCCAGCAGGGTGGCAGTGGTGGTGCCGTCGCCGGCGGTGTCCTTGGTCTTGCTGGCCACCTGCTGCATCAGCTTGGCGCCAACGTTTTCGAAGGGATCTTCGAGTTCAATCTCCCGGGCAATGGTGACGCCGTCATTAACGATCTCGGGCGCGCCGAATTTCTTTTCGAGTACCACGTTGCGGCCGCGGGGCCCGATGGTGACCTTCACCGCATTGGCCAGGGCGTTTACACCCCGCTCGAGGGCGCCACGGGAAGCATCCGAAAAGCTGATCAGCTTGGCCATGAAAACGGTCTTCAATCAATGGAATCAGGGTCCCACAGCAGCCCGCCGGAGAGCTAACTAAGCAAGGTGGGGAAAGCCGAATCAAGCTGCTGCTTGCGGCTGCTGATTTGCTCCAGGCTCGATAGGGTTCGCCTATGGAGGATCTGCTGCAAACAGCACTGGAAAGCGCGGACGAAGCCATTTCGCTGAATCCGGGCTCCACTGCCAACGCCATGGTGTTTGTGCTTGTGGCGGCGGCCGGGGTGCTGATGGCTCTGGTGTACGTGCCGGTCAGGCTGTTTTTGACTATCACTGCTCGCAGTCGCCGCCTGCGGCTGTTGCAGCGGATACGTCGGCTGCGTCATGAATTGGGTCAGCCGATTACTGGTTCCTGAGGCGTCAAGCCCTACATACTCACCGCATCACCATGCCGCCATCCACCTGCAATACCTGCCCGGTGATGTAGGCAGCAGCCGGGTCTGCGGCCAAAAAGCGCACTGCGCCGGCTACCTCGCGGGCCTGGCCCATGCGTCCCATCGGAATGGCCGCCAGGATTGGTGCCTTATCTAATTCGGCGGTCATATCGCTTTCGATGAAGCCTGGGGCAACGGCATTGACGGTCACGCTCCTGGCTGCAAATTCAGCCGCATTGCTGCGGGTGAGGCCGATCACCCCGGCTTTGGCAGCGCTGTAGTTGGCTTGGCCTGGATTGCCCATCAAGGCCACCACCGAGGTGATGTTGATGATCCGGCCGCTGCGGGCCTTGAGCATGGTGCGGCTGACAGCGCGGGTGCAGAGAAATACGCCGGTGAGGTTGAGGTTGATCACGCTCTGCCAATCGGCGGTTTTCATCCGCATCAGCAGGCCGTCGCGGGTGATGCCGGCGTTATTGACCAGCACGTCTAGCCGGCCGCCCCTAGCAAGCACCGCTTTGACCATGGCGTCGACCTGCTCTTCATCGGCTACATCGGCCTGATGGCTCCAGGCTTCGCCCCCAGCGGCGGTGATCTCAGCCACGACCGCTTCGGCGGCATCTGGGGAGCTGGCGTAATTAACCACTACTTGGGCGCCGGCGGCTGCCAGCTCAAGGGCGATGGCGCGACCGATACCCCTGCTTGCACCGGTAACCAGGGCCACTTGGCCGGCCAGGGGGGCGGGGCTGGACATCACGTCACTGGACATCACGGCGCTGGCGTTAGTGGCGCTGATCGTATGGCCTGACTATGCCCCGATCCCCAGCTATCCCAGTCCTAGGGCGGCAAGCACCTCGGCGTCGCCCAGTTGGCTGAGGTTGGCGGCGTTGCCGAGGCCCTGCACCCCAGCACGGCTGGGCAGACTGGTGGCATCCCGGCCCAGGGCTACCAGCGGCAGGCCGAGCAGTAGGGCCAATTCGATGGCTACGGGGTCGCTGGCTAGCACCACATCGGCACTGGCGATCTGGGCTGCGCGCTTACGCATATCCCTAGCCTCAGTGCCCGCCAAGGTCCGCAGGTTGGGCAGCTTGCTGCGGATCTTGGCGGGTAGGTCTTGCCATTGCTGGGCTGGCCAGTCGCCGCCAGTACCGGAGGGGGCCAGCAGCAGGGCCGGGCCATCGCCACTGGGTAGGGCCGCGCTGGCGGCCTCCAGGTCGGCCGGGGCGATCGGCAACCGGAAAGAATCAGCCTCGAGCCGCACCCCGATGGGCCGCAGGAAGGCCTCAAAGGCCTGGTTGGCCCAGCCGCCCTCGATGGGGGTGATCCGCTCGGTGGCGGAGAAGCCACCGCTGGCTACCCGGGTGGGGATGTGGCTCATCGACAGCATTAGATCCATCTGGCGGCTGGGGGCCAGGTTGAGGCTCACCTGAAAATCAGGCTCCCGCACCGAACCCATCAAGTTGGCCCAATCGGCCAGGGTTGCCTGCTCGTAGCTGAAGGGCATGGCCCGTTCCACCGCTGGATGGAGGGACCAAAGGGGTACCGCCGCTAACGGACAGACCACCTGAACGTCCGCATGGAGTTGGTCGGCAACGGCGGCAACGGCGGCAAAACTCTGCAGCTGCTGGCTGCTGCCGCCCGGAATCAGAAACAGGGCGCGCATCGCAGACGACACAGGTTCGGCGGCCTGATTGTATGGAGCAGATTCGGATTGACCCGTCTCGCGGGAGTCGCTTGTGCATTTGCTGATCGCCGCTGCCGGCAGCGGCCGCCGCATGGGGGCCACTGGCAACAAGCTGCTGTTGCCAGTGGCGGGGCGCTCGGTGCTGGCCTGGACGCTAGATGCGGCCCTCGCCTGCCCGGCAATTAGCTGGATCGGCATCGTCGGCCAACCCATCGATGCCGGCGCGATCGCGGCGATTGTGGCTGCAGCTCAGCCAGACCGGCCGGTGCAGTGGATTGAGGGTGGTGACACCCGCCAGGAGTCGGTGAGCCGGGGGCTGGCGGCCCTGCCGGCAGCAGCTAGTGGGGTGCTGATCCACGACGGGGCTCGCTGTCTTGTCGAGCCGGAGCTGCTGGCCCGCTGTGCCGCTGCGGTGCAGCAAGGCGCTGCTGTGATCGCCGCCACCCCCGTAACCGACACGATCAAGCAGGTGGATGGCGCTGGCACCATCACGGCCACTCCAGATCGCAGCTGGTTGTGGGCAGCCCAAACTCCCCAGGGATTCCCGGTGCAGCAGCTGCGGGCTGCCCATGCAACCGCCACGGAGCAGGGCTGGAGCGTCACCGACGATGCGGCCCTGTTTGAGCGGCTGGGTTTGGCGGTGCAGGTGCTGGAGGCGCCTGCCTCCAACATCAAGCTCACCACCCCCTTCGATATCACCGTGGCAGCGGCGGTGCTTGCTGCGCGCTGCTGATCCGCAGCTGGCCGCTGCTGCCAGCGAGCTCGGCCCAGGCACCTAGGGGTAGGGCCGCGTTGCCTGCACCATGACCCACGGGCAAGTTGCTCACCACGGGGATGCCGAGATCGCTTGTGCGCTCGCGCAGCACCTGCTCGAGGCTGAACCGATCTGCTGCGGCTGGGTTGTCATCGCAGTCTGTGAACTGCCCCAGGCCGATGCCGGCCAGCTGCTGCAGCCCACCGCCCAGCCGCCAGTGGGTGAGCATGCGCTCGATTCGGTAAGGAGCTTCGCCCACGTCTTCGAGCACCAAGATGGCGCCGCGCAAATCCGGCATATAGGGCGTACCCAGCAGGTGGGTGGCCACGGTGAGGTTGGCGGCCAGCAGGGGGCCTGCGGCGCTGCCGCCATACCAGCCCTCGCCCTGAAGGTCGCCCAGGGGTTCGCCAAACAACAGGCACCGCAGCCGCTCCTGGCTCCAGGTGGGTTCGGCGGCCAGGGTGGTGAGCAGCGGCCCGTGGATGGCTCCTCCCTGCCCCTGGGCGACTTGGGCCCAGAGCAGGGAGGTGACATCGGAGAAACCAAGCAGCCAGCGAGCTGGCAGGGCCAGGGGGGCTTCCAACAAACGGGCCGCACCCCAGCCACCCCGCACACAGGCCAGCAGCTCGGCGCCCCGGCGGGCGGCCGCTTCCAGGTCGCCGCGGCGCTCATGGTCTTGGCCGGCCAGGTAGCCCCATTGGCGCCCGAGCAGCGGCGTGCTCTCCACCTCCAGCCCCCAGCTTTCGAGCACGGCGATGCCCGCCTCCAGGCGCGCCAGGGCGTCTTCGCCCAGCAGGGCCGAGCTTGCCGCCACCAGCTGCACCCGATCCCCGGGCCGCAGTGGTGAGGGCTGACGTAAGAACTGGCTCATGGCAGCTGCCCCAGCACCAGGGCAAGCAGCAGCAGCCCTCCCAGCTGCACCTGGCGGCTGAAGTGGCGGCCGTAGGCGGAGCGGGGCAGGTTGGGGCGGCGCAGCAGGGCGGCTTCGCGCTGCATGCCGGCTGCTGCCAGCAGACCCAAGGGCCAGCTGATCCAGCCGCAGCCCTGCAGGCCGGCGGCTAGCCCCAGGGCCAGGGCGGCGAGGCCGTAGCTGATCGCCACCGCCAGGGGGGCCCGGCTGCCCAGGCTGAGGGCACTGCTGCGCACGCCGATGGCCCGGTCGTCATCCCGGTCGGCCATGGCGTACACCGTGTCGAAGCCGAAGGTCCAAAGCAAGGTGGCCAGCCACACCAGGGCCAGGGGCCAGCCGCCGGCCAGGGAGCCGGTGGCTGCGGCCCAGGGGATCAGCACCGCAAAACCCCAGCAGAGGGCCAGCACCAATTGGGGGTAACCAAACCAGCGTTTAGCCGAGGGGTAGAGCAGCACTGCCGGCAGTGCCGCGATTGCCAGCAGCAGGCAGAGGTTGCGGCTGGCGGCGGGCAACCCCCACATCAGCACCAGCAGCACCGCTAAGGCGACGACCAGGCTAAGCAGCAGCAGGCCTATCGCCTCGCCAACGCCAACGCGGCCATCGGCAATTGGACGGCTGCGGGTGCGCTCCACTAAGGGGTCGATTCGGCGGTCCCAGAGGTCGTTGGCGATGCAGCCGGCCGCGCTCACCGCCAGTCCTCCCAGCACGATCAATCCCACCAACAGCGGCGCCGGCGGGGCGTTTGGGGTGAGCCAGAGGCTCCAGCCGGCTGGGATCAGCAGGATCAGGCGGCCACTGGGCTTGTGCCAGCGCACCAGCTCCAGCCAGGCGCCTAGACGGGTGCCGCGCGTCGAGTTGGCCATGCCCCCTTTTCGTCGTGCCGCACCCTAGGTGTGCCGGTGGGATGGGCCATGGATGGCAAAGTAGCGCCCCTGCGGCAGTTGCCGAGCTCGATGGTTCAGGCCCCCAACCTCCAGCAGGCCGGTCGACGCCGGGTTGCTGCGATTGACATCGGCACCAACTCGATTCACCTGCTGGTGGCAGAGGTGGATCCGGAGCTGAGCAGCTTCAGTGTGGTGCTGGCTGAGAAGGCCACCACCCGGCTCGGAGAAAGGGATCCCCATAGCGGTGACCTCAGTGCCGAGGCGATCGACCGGGCTTTTCTCACCCTGCGCCACGATCGCGATCTGGCCCTTAGCCATGGGGTGGAGCAGATCGTCACGGCGGCGACTAGCGCCGTGCGAGAGGCCCCCAATGGCCGGGATTTTTTGGTTGCCCTGCAGGAGCAGCTGGGCCTGGAGGTGGATCTGGTGAGCGGCCCGGAGGAGGCACGCCTCATTTACTTGGGTGTGCTCTCCGGCATGGCTTTCGGCGATCAGCCCCACCTGATCATCGATATCGGTGGCGGCTCCACCGAATTGGTGCTCGCCGATGGCCGGGATGGCCGTTCATTTAGCAGCACCCGCATCGGCGCGGTGCGGCTGCAGCGAGAGTTTTGTCAGCAGGACCCCCTTTCGGTTGAACGCCGCTCTTTTCTGCAGGCCTATATCCAGGGTGCCCTCGATCCGGCTGTCGCTGAGGTGAAGGCGGCGCTGCAGCGGGGCGAACAGCCGCTGATGGTGGGCACCAGCGGCACGGCCATGGCCCTGGCGGCCCTAGCTGCTGCTGAAGATCCCAAGCCGCCGCTAAAGCTGCAGGGCTACCGGCTCAGCCGCGAGCGCATCGACCAACTCACCGCCCGGCTACTGGCCATGACGCCGGAGCAGCGCCGCGCCTTGCCAGCCATCAACGACCGTCGGGCCGAAATTATTGTGCCCGGCGCCCTGATTCTGCAGACGGCGATGGCGATGCTCGGCTTGCGGGAGTTGGTGGTGTGCGATCGGGCCCTGCGGGAGGGCCTGATCGTGGATTGGATGCTGCGCAACGGCCTACTGGGAGATCGTTTTGCCTTTCAAAGCACAATCCGCCAGCGCACCGTGCTGCACCTGGCCCAGAGCTTCGGTGTTGACCGGGCCCGGGCCGACCGGGTGGCCGCCCATGCCCTCAGCCTCTACGACCAGTCGCGGGGATTGCTGCACCACGATGAGGGCCCGGGCCGCGAGCTGCTCTGGGCCGCAGCCCAGCTGCACACCTGCGGCAAGAGCATCAACATTTCGGCATATCACAAGCACAGCTGGTATCTGATTCGCCACGGCGAGTTGCTGGGCTACTCCGAAGCCGAACACCTGATGGTGGCGGCAATTGGCCGCTATCACCGCCGCAGCCTGCCGAAGAAGCGCCATGAGTCGTGGCAGCTGATCGAAGACCGCGACCAGCGCAGCACCGTGACGGCGATGGCCTTGCTGTTGCGCCTAGCCGCTGCCCTCGATCGCCGGCCAGCCGCGGTGATTGCAGCCCTGAAGGTGACCTCAAGGCAAAATGCGGTTTGCGTTGCCCTGGAGCCCTCGGTTGCCGCCCCTGGCGAGCCAGCCCCGGATCTCAGCCTGGAGCGCTGGAGCCTGCGCTCCTGCGCTGAAGTGGTGCAGGAATCCTGTGGCCTGGGCCTCAGGGTGCTGGAGCCGTGAAGCTGCGCCAGCGCAGCTGATCGATGCGCCCCAGGGGTTGAGCAGCACCGCCCGCCAATTGGGCCCGCACTAGGTCGGGACGCCCGGCCAGGACCTCAAGACCTTGGCCCAGGGGGAAGCTCCGCTCACCTGTGAAGGTGCCGCGGAACAGGCTGGTGCCAATTTTTGTTTTTACTTCAAGCCAGCTGGGCTGGCTGGTGCTCAATTGCAACTGGATTAGCTCAAGGCTGCCGCCGCCCGTTTTTGGTGCCGCAGTAAGCAGCACCGGCTGGGCTGGCTGTTGGATTGGGCGGGCCTGGTAACGCTGCCACTGCTGCCAGCCCGCGGCGCTGAGAGCGGCAAAGATTGCCACTGCGATCGCCAGGCGGCCGCTGCCTGAGCCGATTGGGCTGGCGGCCGATTTGGCAGTCCCGCTCGGCGCGTGTGGTGCCAGTTCGGCCACCTTGATCGGCTTGGTGTGAATTTGGAAGCTGTCGCGCAGGCTCTGCAGGGCGTCGTCGATGTTGATGGCCAGGCTGCCTGCGACTCTGCGGGCTTGGGCGATCACAAACACCGGTTCTGGCAAGCGGCTGGCGTCTCCTTCTTCCAGTGCCTGCAGTTGTTCTACCCCCATATTTAAACGGGCTGCCAGGACGGCGAGTTCAAGTTCTTGGCCTTCGCGGCCCTGGCGCAGTTGCTGTCCAAGGGCTCGCAGGGTTGATAGAACCTCGGGACCGAAAGATTGCGGTATCAGAATAACTATTTCAGAAACCCGCACCAATTTTTAGCCGATGGACTTGGTTCTGGTCAATATTTTAATAAGTGACCGTTTTAATGGGCGATACTGGATTCGAACCAGTGACCCCTTCCGTGTGAAGGAAGTGCGCTACCGCTGTGCTAATCGCCCGCACGCTCATACCTTAAAACACCGCTGGCAGCCGATCGGCCACCATGGGAGTTGAGCCAGCCGCATTGCGTGAGCGCCACCCCCAACGGATCTGACCCCAACCCTGCAACGGCACAAGCAGCTGCGCCATTGGCGGATGTTGAGGTGTTGATCGTGGGTGGCGGGGTATGCGGCACGGCCCTGCTGTTTGAGCTGGCCCGCTACACCGATGTGGAGCGCATCCTGCTGGTGGAGCGCTACGACGCCCTAGCCCGGGTGAACTCCAAGGCCACCAACAACAGCCAGACGATCCACTGCGGCGACATTGAGACCAACTACACGCTGGAGAAGGCGGTGCGGGTGAAGCGCACCGCCGAGATGATCGTTCACTACGCCGAGCTGCTGGATCCAGCCAGCCGCGAGCGCTGCGTGTTCCGCACTCCCAAAATGGTGCTTGGCGTGGGTGAGCGCGAGTGCGGCTTCCTGCGGGAACGGTTTGAACGCTTCTCGCCCCACTTCCCGGCAATGGAGCTGCTCGAAAAGTCGCAGATCGCCGAGTGGGAGCCCCAAGTGGCATTTGTGCAGGGCGAACTGCGCCCGGAGGAGTTGGTGGCGATTGGCATCCGCCGCACTTACACAGCCGTGGATTACGAGGAGCTCTCGGCCTCGTTCGTGGCCCAGGCGCAGGAGGCTGTGGCCGGTTCGCCGCGCCAGCTCACGGTGCAGCTGGGCACCAGCGTGGTCGCGATTACGCCGGGGGGCGATGGCTACCGGGTGGAACTGGCCCCCACCCCCGGCTGCTCCAGCGCCGCCGGGGAGGCTCCCCGCTCGGTGCGAGCCCGGCACGTGGTGGTGAATGCCGGGGCCCACAGCCTGCTGATGGCCCAGCAGATGGGCTATGGACTGCAGTATTCCTGCCTGCCGGTAGCCGGTAGCTTCTACTTCACGCCTGATTTGCTCCGGGGCAAGGTTTACACCGTGCAGAACGACAAGCTGCCCTTTGCGGCCATCCACGGCGACCCGGACGTGCGCGCCCCTGGCAAAACCCGCTTTGGCCCCACAGCCCTGCTGCTGCCCCTGCTGGAGCGCTACAAGCCCGAATCATTTTGGCAGTTTCTGAAGGTGCTGCGGCTCGATTGGGCCGTGCTCACCGTTTTCTGGCAACTCTTCCGCATCGCCGATATCCGCAATTACATCTTTAAAAATCTGCTGTTTGAGGTGCCCTGGCTGCGGCGCCGATTGTTTTTGGCAGATGCTCGCAAGATCGTGCCGGGCATGGGCCTCGCCGATCTCAGCTTTGCTGAGGGCTACGGAGGAGTGCGTCCCCAGTTGATCGACAAGATCAACCGCAAGCTGATGCTTGGCGAGGCCAGCATCGAGGCCCGGCCAGGCCTTGTCTTCAACGTCACCCCTTCCCCAGGGGGCACCTGCTGCCTGGGGAATGCCGCCAGGGATCTAGAAGCGATCGTCGAGCGCCTGGGCTGTGGCTTCGACCGGCAGCGGTTTGCCCGGGAGCTTTATGGCGAGGCGGGCTGATGCCTTTATCAGCTAGCGCCGCCGCGGAAGAGGTGATTGTGGCTAGCTGAGTAGAGGCGAGAACGGGCCTCCGCCGGCGCCGCCAGCGCTGGGCTCACCACGTAAAGGGTGGTGCGGATCAACTGCCGTTCCTGGCTCACCCGGGCCATGTCGGCCAGGGGAACCACCTTGATCCACTCATCAGGCCAGCTCACCCGGTAGCCAATGGCTACGGGAGTGTCGGCGGGGTAGTGGCGCAGCAGCTCGGCTTGCACCTCTTCGACGTGGCGAGCACTGAGGTAGAGGCAAAGGGAAGCGCGCAGGGCGGCCAGCCGCTCCAGGGCCTCCCGCTCCGGCACGCCGGTGCGTCCGCCAGCGCGGCTCAGCACGATCGTCTGCACCAGGCCAGGGATGGTGAGCTCGCTCTGCAGTGCCGAGGCAGTGGCCTGGTAGGCACTCAAGCCGGGCACCACCTCCACACCGATACCAGCATCGGCCAGGCGGCAAATTTGCTCGGCGATGGCGCCATAGAGGCAGGGATCCCCATCGTGGAGTCGTACCACGGTTTTGCCGGCCCGGGCCCGATCCAGCACCACCTCCATCACCTGCTCCAGCGTGAGGGTGCTGGTGCGCACCTGCTCACAGCCCTCGGGCGCCAGGGCTGCGATCTGGGGATTGATTAGGGAGTCGGTCCACACCAACACCTCCGCCTGCTCCAGCAGGCGGGCGGCGCGCAGGGTGAGCATGTCAGGTGCGCCGGGCCCGGCACCAACTATCCAGACAGGCTTGTTATTCAAGTGGCTACTCCACTGGGGTCGGGTAGGGGGCGGCGGCGGCGGTAGAGCCACCAGAGGCCCAGGCCGCCAAGGGCAATCAACAGCAGGCTGACCAGCTGGGCCATGCGCAGGCCGCCATCACAGAAGGGCGGCTCGGACAGCAGGCAGAGGGGGTCAAGGCGCAGCCCTTCAATCCACACCCGGCCGCTGCTGTAGGCCATCAGATATACGCAGCTGAGTGCTCCAGGCAGCAGCTGAATACGGCCGCGACTGGCGGCACGAAATAGAGCCAGCAGTAGGGCGCACACCCCCAGATTCCAAAGGGATTCGTAGAGGAAGGTGGGGTGAAAGTAGAGCTGACCTAAGAATTCAGCTGGACGGCTTTCCGCGGGGATCTGCAGTTTCCAGGGAAGATCCGTAGGTAGGCCGAAGGCCTCGGAATTAAAGAAATTTCCCCAGCGGCCAATCGCCTGGCCGAGGGCCACGGCGGGCATCAGCACATCGAGCAGCTGCCAGAAGGGCTGCCGGCGCCAGCGGCAGAACAGCATCGTGGCCAGGGCGCCGCCCAGCAGGGCGCCGTGGATGGCGATGCCTCCGCGCCAAATCGCGATCGCTTCTTGCCAGTTGCCGGAATACTGGCGCCACTCGAGGGCTACGTAGTAGATGCGGGCACCGATCACGGCCCCCAGCACCATCAGGGGCAGGAGATCGGCAATCAGGGAGGGCTCAATGCCTCGAGCCCGGCCGAGCCTGGTGGCCAGGCTGAGGCCCAGCAAAACGGCAACGGCGATGAGCAGGCCGTACCAGCGCAAAGCAAAGGGGCCCAGCTGGAAAACCAGGGGCCCCGGGGAGGTGAAGGTGGCAAGCACGCTGCTCAGATCAAGCCTTCAGCAGCCTGAACCTTTTCAACCTGGCGCTTCTTGAGCACCAGCAGGATCTGCGCCAGGGCGATTGCGGCAAAGAAAGCCAGCAAACCGTAAATGCGCACAGGGTTTTGCAGCACCACCTCGGCATCAATCTGGCCGAAGCCACCCACGTTGGGATCGTTGGTGATCGGTGAACCGGCCACTACTGCATCACCAACAGCCGCCAGGACGGTGGGGCCAGCCGGCACGGTTTCAGTGGCCGTAGTGCCATCTGCGGCGGTGATCTCCACCAGGGAAGCGCCGTTATCACCGGCAGTGATTGCTGAGACCGTCCCAGTTACGGGGGCGTTGAACACGCCGTTGTTGCTCTTCTCGCCGGTGGGATAAACCTGGCCGCGGCCACGGTTGCCGCCCACATGCAGCTGGTATTTGCCGAAGTGGATGCTGCTGTCGGTGGCGGGATCAGGAGAAAGAATCGGGAAAACGATCTCTTGGTGCTCATCACCGGAGATCGGGCCCACCAACAGGATGTTGGGTTGGTCGTCGGAATACTGGGTGTAGTAGATACCTGCGGTTTCCTCCTTCAGCTCTTCGCTGAGGCGATCCTGGGGAGCGAGGGTGAAGCCATCGGGAAGCATCACCACAGCGCCCACATTGAGACCGGTGCTGCTGCCGTCGCCAGATACCTGCTTAACGCTGGTGTCGTAGGGGATTTCCACCACGGCCTTAAACACCGTGTCAGGGAAAATGGCTTGGGGCACTTCCACCCTTGTGGCCTTCTTGGCCAGGTGGCAATTGGCGCAGACGATTTTGCCGGTGGCCTCCCTCGGGCTGGCGTAGTTCTGCTGGGCCCAGAAGGGATAGGCCCAGCTGGGGCTGGCGGCGCCGAGCAGCACTGCCAAGGAAAGGGTGGTGCCGATCAGGGAGCCGAGCAGCAGGGAGAGGGAACGACGCATCACGAGATCAGGCGGCAGACAGGGAGAAGGAAAGGTGACTCGGACTCGGAGTAATTCAGGTCCACCAGGGCTTATCGCCGTTGCGGAAGTCGGTTTCGCTCCACTGGCTGAGGAAAACGTTGTCGTTGTCTACCGATACGTGGGCCAGGGCCAGAGAGAGAGGTGCTGGACCGCGCACCACCTTGCCGGTGGCGTCGTACTGGGAGCCGTGGCAGGGGCACATGAACTTATTGGCGCCACTATTCCAGGGCACAACGCAGCCCAGGTGGGTGCAGATGGCGTTGATGCCGTAGCTGCCGATGGCGTCAGGGCCCTCAACGAGCAAGTAGGTGGGATCTCCCTTCAGGCCTTGCACCAAGCTGCGATCGCCCTCCTTGTGGCTGCTGAGCCAGCCGCTGGCGGTCACGCTGTTGCCGAGCTCATCTTTAGCGGTGGTGCCGCCGCCGCCACCGGCCGCCTTGGGGGGGATGAAGTAGCGAGCCACGGGATAGAGGGCTCCCAGGGCCACACCGGTCACAGACCCGAAGGTCAGCAGGTTCATGAACTGCCGGCGGCCCATTCCGGGCACATCACCGTTGGAGGCGCTGTTGGAAGCGCTCGCAGGCATCTGGGTCATGAAGACGCGCCGGGACAATCTGGCGCTCATTATGAACCTTGCATGTACGTCGCCGGGGCGCTGTAGCCCAGCTGCCCCTGGGCCTGCAACATGCTGTTGTGCAATCCGTCGTTTGAGCTTGGGCGTGTCCCTGCCCTCTAGTGCCTTTCCCCCATCCACCCCGGCAGGTTCCCCCCTATCTGCGCAGGAGGTTTGGGACCTGCTCCAGAGCCGTTGGCAGGTCTCCTACGACCTGCAGCTGGTGCAGCGTCGCGGCCGGCTCTACCTACAAGTGATGTGGGCCTACCTAGAGCAGCAGTCCTTTCCGCTCACGGAGGAGGGCTACCGCAGCAAGCTCGAGGAACTGGTGGGTTTGCTGAACGGCCTAGGGGTGGCCGATCAGGTGCGCAGCTGGCTGGCCACCAGCTCCGATAAGCCCAGACAGGGCAAGGCCATGGGTCTGGCGTTGGAAATTCCGGCCGGCCGGGCCAGCGAATTTTTGCTCTAGGCAGGCCGCAGCCGTTCGGTGCAGGCCACCAGGCCCACGCCGATCAAATAGAGGGCGGTTATCGCTCCGGCGAGCAGCAGCATCGTTACGGGGTCGGTGGAGGGAGTTAACACCGCCCCTGCCAGAGCGCTGGCCAGCACCACCCAGCGCCAGCCCGCCAGCATTGGCTTGGCCTTCACCAAGCCAAGGGCGCCGAGCAGCAACTGCAGCACCGGCAACTGGAAGGCCAGCGCGGTGGCCACCATCAGCAGCAGCACGAAGTCGAGGTAGCGCTCGATCGACCAGCTCGGTTCGACCACGTCGGCGCCGTAGCTCACCAGGAAGCGCAGGGCAGCGGGCACCAGGGCCCACCAGGCGAAGGCCAAGCCAGCCGCGAATAGCAGCGCCGAGCCAGCCACCGCCGGGGCCACCAGCCGCCGCTCGCGCCTGGTAAGTCCGGGCAGCACGAACCCCAGACCTTCGTAGAGCACGTAGGGCAGGGCCAAGGTGAGCCCGGCGTAGCCAGCCACTTTGAATGACACAAATAAAAATTCGCCCGGGGCCAGCTGCAGAAAGCGGATGCCCTCCGCTGGCACCTCCAGTAGTCGCACCAATGGTTTAACAGCGACGAGGCAGGCTGCTGCCGCCACTACTACCGCCAGCAGGCTGCGCAGCACGCGGCGACGTAGCTCCTCGAGATGGTCCACCAGGCTCATCTCCACCTCTGCCGGGAATTCCCCTGGCTCGGCTTGGGGCGCGGCGATGCGAATGGGTGGGGGTTCGGGCTTGACGCTCATCGTTTCTGCTCCGGCAGAAGGCTAAGAGCCCGCTGGGGTTCTCCCCACAGCACGGTGCCGCCCCGATGTCTCACGGTACCGGGGGCAGCGCCAGGTATGCGCTGCAACTCTTCGGTGGGCACCATCACCACCGGCACCCGCCGGTTACCCCGGCCCCGGCTGTAGTGAGCGGCCAGATCGGCCGCGGCCTGCAGATCCGCATCGTTGGCCAGTCGCTCCGAGCTTTTGAGCACCACATGGCTACCGGCCAGCTCCTGAGCATGGAACCAGAGATCGCCGCGGCGCGCCTGGCGAAAGGAGATCCATTCATTTTGGCGGTGGTTGCGGCCAATTTGGATGGGCAAACCAGATGGGGTGTGCAGCTCCAGGGGCTGGGGCACCCCCTCGATCGCCCCAGCCCGCCGGCTCTGGCGACCTCCCGCGCTCTTGCGCTGGCCGCGCTCAGCCAGGAGGGCTTCGAGCTCGGCAGCCAGGCTGCTCACCTGCTCGAGGCTGTCGGCCTGCTCCAGGTAGGTGAGGCTGGCCTCGAGGCTTGCCAACCGCTGCCTGTGCAGCTCCAGCCTGGGGGTGATCGCCGCTACAGAGCGCCGCCGCTTGCGGGCGGTTTTGTAGAGCTTCTGGGCCTCTTCAATGCACTGGCGGGTCGGCTGGAGCTGGCTGAGCAGGGCATCGGCGCGGCGCTGCAGAGCTTCCCCTTCCGGCACCGCATCCAGCAGGGCTTGCTGCTCGCTGGCCTGGCGGCTTTCGCGCTCGACTGTGGCCTGGAGGCGGTGCTGTAGCTGCTGGCGCTGCTGAGCAAGCACCTGGGCGCCGAGGTGCTCGCTGAAATAGGCGGCTAGAGCTCGATTGATTGGCAGACCATGATTTTCGGTTTGGGCATAACTGCTGGAGGCAGGCCAGCAGCGGTAGCCGCCCGGCTCAAGCAGCCAGCTGAATCGCCCCATCTCCACAGCTTCGAGCCACTGGCGCCAGCCCTGCCACAACTGCTGCCATTGCTCCGGACTGATGCTGTCCACGGCCAGTTCGCCCCAGCCGCAGGGCAGTAGCTGACGCAGCAAGGCCGGACTGATGCCCTGGTAGGCATCGCGCAGGGCCTGCTGCAGGGTTAGGGGCACTAGGCGCAGACGGCGCTGCCAGCTTGCAAAGCTCTCCTCCAGCCGCGGCGGCTCGCCCGCCAGGGGCGGGGGCGGTTGGTAAGGGTCGCCGGTGCCGATTGGCCGCAGCCGTGATTGCTGGGGTTTCACCTGCCGGGCCAGGGCCACTACCTGGCGGTCGGTGTCGAGCAGCAGCAGGTTGCTGTGGCGGCCCATCAACTCCACCACCAGCCAGCGCAGCACGGGTTCACCGGGACGCCTGGCGAAGCCGAGTTCCACTACCCGCTCCCAGCCCTGCTGCTGGATTTCTATGAGGGCTAGACCCTTGAGGCCGTGCTGCAGCTGCTGGGCCAGGGTGCTGCCATCTCCCTGGCGCGGTGGCGGCGGGATCGTGTGCGCGCGAGCCGCTTCCGCCTGCCAGCTGAGCTCGAGCCAGTGGCTACCGCTAAGGCTACGCAGGCCGATCTGCAGGGCTTGGGGGCTGGCCTGCTGGGCCTTCTCGAAGCGACTTGGCAGCAGTAGCGGCCGCCATTCGGCCAGCACCGCCCGCAGGGTCGTGACGTCCAATGCCTGCAGGCGGGAGGGTGGCTTCTACTCTGCAGGCCAGAGCTGTCGCCCGCCATGAGCGCCTTGCCCGGCCGCCTCACCTTGATCACCGGACCTAGTGGAGTCGGCAAGGGCACCTTGGTGCAGAGGCTGCTGCTACTTCATCCGGAGATCTGGCTATCGATCTCAGCCACCACCCGCGCCCCCCGCGCCGGTGAGCTGGATGGCCAGCACTACTTTTTCCTGACTCGCAACGCCTTTGAAGGCCAGGTGGCTGAGGGCGGTTTTCTGGAGTGGGCCGAATTTGCCGGCAACCTTTACGGCACCCCCCGCCAACCGGTGCAGGCCCAGCTCGCTGCAGGAAGGCCCGTGCTGCTGGAGATCGAGCTGGAGGGGGCACGCCAGGTGCGCCAAAGCTTTGCCGAGGCTTTCCAGATTTTTGTCGAACCCCCAAGTTTTGAGGAGCTTGAGCGGCGTATCCGCGGCCGCGGCACCGACAGCGAGGAGGCGATTGGCCGGCGGTTGCAGCGGGCCAGGGTGGAGCTGGCGGCGGCGTCGGAATTTGATGCGGTGCTCGTTAATGGCGAACTGGAGCAGGCCCTAGCTGAGCTGGAGCAGCTGCTGGGCTAAGGCAGCTAGGCACGGACACAAAAAAAGCGGCCCCCGCGGGCCGCCGCTGATCTAATGATGCTGATCAGAGGGGAAGGAACAGCAAGTCGGGGAAGAAATGGTTGAATTCGATCATTATTAAGGCGGTAACGCCGAACCAGATGGCAGCAAATACCGGAGCGGTGGTGAGGAACTTTTTCATGGTGAAAAATTTAGAGATACGTCTTGGACTGGCAGGGCTAAGAAACCCTTAGCGGGGCGAAACTACTCAGCGAGGAGAAACCGTGACCTTGTCGTCTGGTTCGAGCAGCTTGCCGCTGGTGAGCTCGCTGAAGGCGGCTAGGGGCCAGCTGGCTGCTGCCAGGGTGCTCTTAAATGCCAAGGGCAGATCGATCTGGATCTCCTTCATGGTGGCGTCCTTGTCGCCGCGGATGGCGCGAAGGTAGTTGCGACCAGCCCAGCCAATGCAGCCAGCGATGTAAAGGAAGGCGATACCGGGGAGCATGAAATCACCAGCATGGTTCCAGCGGCCATCCACGATCAGGTGGGGCAGGCCATCGGTGCCGCATACGGACTGGCTGTACATCGCGAAGCGCGCCTTGGCCTGATCGGTTTTGGCGGTAGCAGCGCGCTGCTGGAAGCGGGCGCTCTCGGAGCAGGGGGTCAGTCCTGCCACGTCAGCCTTGGCCGCAGGGGCGAAGCCGAGCAACAGGAAGGCGGAGAGCAGAACCGCGAAGAGTCGGCGGGAGAAAAGACGGCGCATCGGATGCAAGGCCGCGGGGCAGGATGACACTTCTGGACAGTACGGGAGCTGTTGAAGTCGTATGCCATTGGTTCTGGCCCTCGAAACAAGTTGTGACGAGTCGGCGGCAGCGATTGTGCGTGATCAGACGGTGCTCGCCAGTGCCGTGGCCTCCCAGGTGGAGGAGCACGCCCGCTGGGGGGGTGTGGTGCCGGAAATCGCTTCGCGGCGTCACGTCGAGGCCCTGCCCCAGCTGATTGAGCAGGTGTGCCGCGCCAGCGGCGTGACCATGGCCGAGCTCGATGGCATCGCCGCCACCGCCGCCCCCGGTCTGGTGGGGGCCCTGCTGGTGGCCTCGGTCACGGGCCGCACCCTGGCGAAGCTGCACCGCAAGCCCTTTGTGGCTGTTCACCACCTAGAAGGTCATCTTTGCTCGGTGCAGCTGGGCGAGCCCTTGCCCCCCGGCCCATACCTGGTGCTGCTGGTGAGCGGCGGCCACACCGAGTTGCTGCGGGTTGACGGGCCTGGCCGCTATCTCCGCTTGGGCCGCAGCCACGACGATGCCGCCGGCGAAGCCTTTGACAAGGTGGCCCGCCTGCTTGGGCTCGGATACCCGGGTGGTCCGGCGATTGAGGCGGCTGGGCAAAATGGCGACCCCCTTCGCTTTGCCTTGCCCAAGGGCCGGGTGTCGCGGCCGGAGGGCGGCTTCTATCCCTACGACTTCAGTTTCAGCGGCCTCAAAACGGCGATGCTGCGCCAGGTGCGTGCTTTGGAGGCTGAGCACCAGTCTGAGCACCGGGCAGGCAAGGAGCAGCTGCCGCTGGCTGATCTAGCGGCCAGCTTTGAGCAGGTGGTGGCCCAAGTGTTGGTGGAGCGCAGTTGCCGCTGCGCCCGCGAGCAGGGCCTGGGCACGCTGGTGCTGGTGGGTGGCGTGGCCGCCAACAGGCGACTGCGGCAGTTGCTGGAGCAGCGCTGCGACCTCGATGGCCTGGCCTGGCGGGTAGCTCCGCTGGCCTATTGCACAGATAACGCCGCCATGATTGGCGTCGCCGCAGCCCAGCGACTGGCCGGCGGCCAGAGCAGCTGTTTTGAGCTGGGCGTGGCTGCCCGGCTGCCGCTGGAGCAAGCCGGCCTGCTTTACGAATCACAACCGTACTTTTAATTGTTGTAAACTGAAATGAGTTTGGTATTGGTTCGGCGCCATGACCACCCTTAACCGAGAGCTCGAGCTTCAAGCCACCACCTCAGCAGATCAGGTTGCTGACGGTTTTGAGCCTGTGAGCGCCACCGAGCTCAATGCCTGGCGCCGGGGATTCACGCCCCAAGCCGAAATCTGGAATGGCCGGCTTGCCATGGTGGGGCTCTCCGTAGGTCTTTCGGTGTTGCTGGCCGCTCGTCTGGCGAGCCATTGAGCAGCGGTTCGCTAATAACTCGCCGGCTCACGTACGTCCGCGCAGGAACTGGACCAGTTCATTCGGTTTAAGGCTCTCGGCTACGGCGTCTTCAGGTGTAACCCGACTGGCTTCAACCAGCTGCTGCAACGATTGATTGGCCGTGAGCATGCCATCAAAAGCGCTGCGTTTCATTATTTCCTCGATCTCATCTAGTTTGCCCCGTTGGATATAGTCCTTGCAAGCATCCGTATTGATCAAAATATCGTGAAATGCGGCGCGCTTGCCGTCGCTGGTTTTGATTAACCCTTGGGAGATCACGCCGAGCAGGGATTCTGATACGGCCCGCCGCACGCTCTCCTGCTCGCTGGGTGGATACATGCCCAGTACCCGTTCCACTGTTTTGACGGCTGAGTTGGTGTGCAAGGTGCCAAACACCAAGTGACCTGTCTGGGATGCTTCGATGGCCGTAAACAGGGTTTCTTGATCGCGTATTTCTCCGATCAGGATTACATCGGGATCCTCCCGAAGCGCTGCCCTCAGGGCGTTCTGGAACAACTTGGTGTGCTGACCCACCTCCCGGTGACGAATCAACGACTGTCGGCTTTCGTGTACGAATTCCACCGGATCCTCGATGGTGAGGATGTGACGGCTCATGTTGCGATTAATCCAGTCGATCATCGCGGCAAGGGTGGTGCTTTTGCCGGAGCCGGTGGGGCCGGTCACCAGGATCATGCCCTTGGGTCGTGCCGCTAGTTCCTTGAGCACCGGCGGCAAGTTGAGTTCTTCCAGGGTGGCGATTTTCTGGGGGATCAACCGCAGCACCATCGCCGGCCCCCGCAAGGAATCCAACATGTTGATCCGCACCCGCACGAAGGGAAAGGCGTGGGAGCCGTCGAATTCCTTATCGCGCTGAAAGGCGTCGATTGCGCCGGGGCTGAGCATCTCCCGCATCCAGCCGTTGAAGGTGGCCGCATCGGTGACGGGCCAACCGGTGCCTGCAATCTCCCCGCGGGCCCGGAAGCGGGGTGCCTCACCAACGCCCAGGTGCACGTCGGAGTAGCCCTTTTCGTTGGCGATGCGCACGATGCCTTCGAGGCTGGCTGGCTGGCTGCCGTTACCCAGCCGGGGGCCGCCAGTTTCCGGGGCTGCGGCCGGTGGGAACGGTGACGGGGGAAAGGGTGAGGGAGGAAAGGGTGAGGTCGTCATACGCGGTCACCGGAATGGCCCCAGCTTCGCCGCTGCAGCGGTTCCTGTCAGCCGAGGGTCCTTTTCTGACGACCTTCGTAGGATCGATTGGTCTGCAGCGCTTCGGTGTCTAAGCCCCTTGTCACGATCGTGCTGGGCACCCGTCCGGAGGCCATCAAGCTGGCGCCGGTGATCCGGGCGTTTCAGCAAGCCGACGATTTCCGCACCCGGGTGGTGCTCACTGGCCAGCACCGGGAGATGGTGAGCCAGGTGATGGGTCTGTTTGATCTAGTGGCTGACCACGACCTGGCCCTGATGGCCCCTAAGCAGACCTTGACCCACATCACCTGCGGCGCCCTGCAGGGACTTAAGCAGGAGTTCAGCGAGCAGCGGCCCGAGCTGGTGCTGGTGCAGGGCGACACCACCACCGCCTTTGCCTCGGCCCTGGCGGCTTTTTACGAGCAGATCCCGGTGGGCCATGTGGAGGCCGGGCTGCGCACCGACAACCTGCTCGATCCTTTCCCCGAGGAAGCCAACCGGCGGCTGATCTCCCAGCTGGCCCAGCTGCACTTCGCCCCCACGGCCCTCTCGGCTGCTAATTGCCGGGCATCAGGGGTGGTGGGCACGGTGATCATCACCGGCAATACGGTGATCGACGCGTTGCTGCTGATGGCCGAGCAGGCGCCTCCCTACACCCTGCCCGGCCTCGATTTTGAGCGCCAGCGGGTGATTCTGGCCACGGTGCATAGGCGTGAAAACTGGGGGGAGCGCTTGCAGGACATCGGTCGCGGCTTCCGCGAGTTGCTCCAGCGCTATCCCGACACGGCCCTACTGCTGCCCTTGCATCGCAATCCCACGGTGCGTGAGCCCCTGCAGGCCCTGCTCGGTGACCACCCCCGCGCCTTCCTGGTGGAACCCCTCGACTACGACCAGCTGGTGGCGGCGATGCGCGGCGCCACCTTGGTGCTGAGCGATTCGGGCGGTCTGCAGGAGGAGGCGCCATCACTTGGTAAGCCGGTGCTGGTGCTGCGCCGCACCACGGAGCGCCCCGAGGCAGTGGAGGCGGGCACGGCCAAGCTGATCGGCACCGACAGCGCCAACATCGTGGCCGAGGCCAGCCGCCTGCTGGATAGTCCGGCGGCTTATGAGGCCATGGCCCGGGCTCATAACCCCTTCGGCGATGGCCAGGCTTCAGGGCGGATTGTGGCGGCGGCGCGCACTTTCCTGGCCGGCTAGGGGCGCTTCTTGGCCCAGGGCGGCAGGTCGATGAACACCCTGGTGCCGCTTTTGAGCCCCGAGAGGATTTGGCTGTCCTTGCCGCTGCTGATGCCGAGCTCCACCGGCTGGAAGGTGGGCTGGTTGTCCTTGCCCACCAGCAGCACGCCCGGCCGCCCCGCCTCGGTGACGATCGCCACGGTGGGTACCAGGGTTTGGGCCTGTACCTGACCTGTCTGGAAGCCAACGTCGGCGGTCATGCCGATGCGCAGCTGGGGCGGGTCGCCAACCAGGAGCAGCACCACATCGAAGGAGGTGACGTTGTTGACTTTTACGGCCCGGGGTGTGATGCGTTTTACCCGAGCCTCAAAGCGCTTATCGGGAAAGGCATCGACCCGCACCGTGGCGCTCTGGCCAAGCTGCACCCGGCCGATATCGCTTTCAGGCACCTTGGCTACCACCTCCAGGCCCTGGGCTAGCTCCACAATTGAGGAGCTGGTAGCGCCGGCGGTGGCCGAGGCGGTGGTGGTGGGGGTCACAAAGGAGCCGGGATCGGCGAAGCGCTGGGTCACCACCCCATCGAACGGCGCCCGCACCATCAACTCAGCTAGTTCAACCCGCCGCGCCTCAAGCCGGCGACGGGCAGCTTGTTCAGCCGCTTGATCAACAAGGAAGGTGCTGCGTTCGGTGTTGTAGTCGCTAAGGCTGATGGCGTTTTGGCGGTAAAGCCGCTCGTTGCGCTCCAGCTCGCTGCGGCTGCGGGCCAGCTGGGCCTGGGCGGAGCGCAACTGGGCCTGCAGCTCGCCGAGACGGTCGTCTAAGTCGCCGCGATCCATGCGAGCTAGGGCCTGGCCGCGGCGCACCTGGTCCCCCTCCTCCACGTAGAGCTCCTCGATGACCCCCTGGCGTTTGGGGCTGACGTTTACCCGCTTTTCGGCTTCGAGTTCGCCGCTGGCACTCACCACCCCCGGCAGGTCACCGGAAGCTGCCACCACGGTGTATGGCGCGAGATTGGCGCGGCCGGCGCCGCGCTGCCGCTGCACCAGGCCGATGCCGGCTACGAGCACCACCATCGCGGCGGCGGCTGCCCAAAGGCCCCTCTTTTTCCAGGGCGGGCGCCGGGGGGTGGAAATCGCCGGCACTGGGTTGGGTGAGGGAATTTGGCTGTTGTCGAATGAATCTATTTTCGCTGCTGGCGCCTCGACCTGCGGCTCGTAGATTTCAGCCATGCTCAAAGCCGGAATCGTCGGTCTGCCTAACGTCGGCAAATCGACCCTGTTCAATGCCCTGGTCGCCAACGCCCAGGCCGAAGCCGCCAACTACCCCTTCTGCACGATCGAGCCGAATTCGGGCGTGGTTTCTGTGCCGGATCCCCGGCTCGACCAGCTGGCGGCCCTCAGCTCCAGCAAGGAGATCATTGCCACCCGGGTGGAATTTGTGGATATTGCCGGCCTGGTGAGAGGGGCCAGTCAGGGCGAGGGCCTGGGCAACAAGTTTCTGGCCAACATCCGCGAGGTGGACGCAATCGTGCACGTGGTGCGTTGCTTCGAGAACGACGACGTGATCCATGTGAGCGGCTCGGTGGGGCCGGCCCGCGACGCCGAGGTGATCAACCTGGAGCTGGGCCTAGCGGATCTGGCCCAGGTGGAAAAACGACGCGAGCGGCTCAAAAAGCAGGTGCGTACCAGTAAGGAGGCCCAGTTTGAAGATGCCGCCCTCGAGCGCATCCAGGTGGAGCTGGAGGCCGGCGGTGCCGCCCGCAATGTGGCCCTCAGCGACGAGGAGGCCCCGCTGCTCAAGCCCTTGGGGCTACTCACCGCCAAACCGATCATCTACGCCACCAACGTCAGCGAAGACGATCTGGCCTCGGGCAATGCTTACTGCGAGGAGGTGGCAGCGCTGGCCGTGAAGGAAGGGGCGGGCACCGTGCGCATCTCAGCCCAGGTAGAGGCCGAATTGATCGAGCTTCCCGTGGAGGATCGAGTAGACTTTCTAGCGGGCCTCGGGGTAAACGAGGGCGGCCTGCAGAGCCTGATCCGCGCCACCTACGCCCTGCTGGGCCTGCGCACCTATTTCACTACCGGCGAAAAGGAAACTCGCGCCTGGACCATCCAGGCCGGCATGACCGCCCCCCAGGCCGCTGGTGTGATCCACACCGATTTTGAGCGCGGCTTCATTCGCGCCCAGACGATCGGCACCCAGCAGCTGCTGGAGGCAGGCTCGCTGTCGGCAGCCCGCAATAAGGGCTGGCTGAGGGCCGAGGGCAAGGAGTATGTGGTGGCCGAGGGGGATGTGATGGAGTTTCTGTTCAACGTGTAGGAATCAGGCTGTTAGTTCCATAAAGGTCTACGCAAAAGCGCTGATTCGGGTAGGTGCGTAGGGCCTAGGGGGGCATGGGCGAGGTGGGCATACTTTTATGATTTTGTGCGCGCTCACCACCCAGCTTTTGCAACAGGCGCCCTGCAGCGCCGCATCCCAATGTTTCGGTTGTTTAGAGCGCACGGCTGTCTCGGCTTATCTGCTCAGGCCAGGGTGGCTTGTGAATGGGTTCAGCAGGGGAACTTCAAAGCGGCCGAATTCGCCCACGTTGCGGGTGACCACCGTGAGTTGATGCACTTTGGCGATGGCGGCGATCATCGCGTCTTCGTAAAGGGTGTCTGACTGGGGGTGCATCAGCTGAGCCCAGCGGCGGAATGCAGGGCCATCCATGCTGAGGATGTTGAAGGTATTGCACACCTGATCGAGCCAGCGTTCGATCTCACCGGCTTTTGCAGAGTCCCGTTCGCGGGTGAGTTCGATCCCGGCCTGGATCTCGCCGATGGTCACGCTGGCGAGATAGAGCTCGGCGTCGGCGACACTCTCAATCCAAGCAACAACGCCGCCATGGGGGCGTGGCCTGCGTAGTTCAGAAACCACGTTGGTGTCGAGCAAAAAGGCCACGCCCTATTGCTCCGCCACAGGGCGGCGGCGGCGACCACCACGGGCTGGCACAAGCTCCTGCGTGCGGGCATCCGGGGCTATCAACAGCTGCTTGAGGCTGGGCCTGGCGGCAGCCTGCAGACGGTTCCATTGCTCGATGGGCACCAGGACCGCGGTTTCGCTACCGCGCCGCGACACCACTTGGGGGCCTTCCCGCTGGCAGGCGTCTAGCAATTCACTGAAGCGCGCTTTGGCGTGCTGAACAGGCCAGACCGTCATTGGATCCACCTTCTGACTAGTTATCAGACTAGTCTAGGTAACAGAGATGTCTCTGCCGCAGCATCCCCGTGCTTTTGCCCGTGCAGTGTCCTTACGCCAGTAGGTTGGACCTCTGGCAGCTACCAAGCAGCCCACCAAGACCAGTCGCATCGAGCTGCGAGTGCTGGCCAATCGTGAGCAGTTTGTGCTGGATCAGCCGGCAGCTCTGCTTCTGAAGGCCATTCGCCATCTCCAGGGTGCTTCACAATGGATTTGCTGAGAGACAAGCCATGACTACCCCCCAACCCCACGATTTCGACGTGCAGAAGCAGCTGCACCAAAAGATCCGCAACGATCCCGACTACGACGACTGGGAATACGGCACCGAGCCCCTGCCCCACGAGGCCTGGGTGGCTAAGCAGGCATCCGCTCGCGAACAACCGCCGGCCTCGGCCTGAGCCGTTTCACCAGGTTGAGGCCTGCCAGGCACAGCAGGGTCATGCCAATCCAGATGCCACCGGCGTGGCTCTGGGCATCGAGGACCACGCCGGCCAGCAGCGGCGCCGCTAGGGCGCTCAGGGCAAAACATTGGGAAAAGAGGGCCATGGCCAAGCCTTGGTGCTCCTTGGGGCTGAGCTCGATCACCGCTGCGGTGGCAGTCGGTAGGAAAGCAGCTGCGCCCAGGGCCAGGGGCAGCTGGGCCAGCAACACCAGCCAAAGCCCTTGGCTACTTAGTGCTGAGAAGGCCAGCAGCACCGTGCCCATGGCAAAGCAGGCCAGGCTTAGCCCCAGCCCGTGCGCTATCGGCCGCTTGGCTAGGGCCTGACCCACCGGCCACTGGATCAGCACCAGCACGCCCAGTTGCAGCCCAACCAAAAGTGCCCCCAGGCTTTCAGGCATGGCCGCCCGCTCCAGCCCGCCGCGCACCAGATCCAGGGGCAGGGCGCTCTGCATCAGCGCTGGCAGCGAGGTGGCCAGCAGGCTGATTGCTAGTAGCGGCAGCAGTGGCGGCAACCATTGGCGCCAGGGTGTGTGGTCGGCGGGATCGAGACTGGCGGGGCTAGCCCGCGGCAGGGGCTGCCTTAGCAGCAGCGCTACTACCACCAGCAGGCAGACGATGTCGATCAGGTAGATGCCCCGCAGCCGGCCGCTCGCCGCCAGCAGGGCGCCCAGCAGGGCGCCGGTGGCTATGCCGGCGGCATCAGCGCTGCGCCCCAGCGCGAAGCCACGGGCCGGGGGGATCGGGGCAGCTCCTGTGCGGCAGCCCAAGGGCACCGCTAGCTCAATCGCCGGCCAGTAGAGCCCTGCGGCGATGCCGATCAGCAACTGACCTTGCACGTAGCCGCTGAAGCTGGTCGTGCCGAGCAGCTTCAGGTCGCCCAGTAGGGCCGCTGTTGCGGCCAGTAGCACCGGTATGGAGCAGGCCAGCCCCCGGTCCAGCAGCGTGCCGCTCAAAAACCGCCCAGCCGTGCCCGCCAGCGCCGCCAGCGCCAAGCCCTGGGTCACTGCCTGGGCACTGAAGGCCGCCTGGTGGAACACGATCGGCGTCAGATACAGCACGCCGCCGGCTCCGATCGAAGCCACCAGTCGCACCAAGGCCACCTGCCGCAGCGCCGCCGGAAACTGGGCCAGCCAGCCGAACTGCTGCGGACTGGCTGAACGGGAGGGGCGCAAACTGGCCGTTAGGTAGGTGTGGGGAGTCTGGTGCCGCCCTGGCACGAGACAATAAGCAGCCATGCCATTGGCCTTGGCCCGTCGCTCTTTCTGTCGCTACTGCTGCTACGCCGGAGCTCTGGCGATGGCCTGGATGCCGGTTCGCGCTGCCGAGGAGTTGGTGTTGCAACTCGATGGCCTGGCTCTGCCCCTCGATCTTGTGGCTCTGGAGGCCTGGACTCGCCAGCCCGACCAGATCGGTAATGACCTAGGGGTGTGGCTCAACCTGCTCGAGCCCCAGAGTCGCCTCGACCTGATCGGCTTGCTGCGGGCGCCGCTGCTGCGGGATCGCAGCTTCGGGCTGCAGCTGCTCAACAGCTGGACCGGTGAGCAGCTGCTTAAAGAAGCCGGCAGCCTGCTGACTACCGGCGCTGCTGGCCGCAGCACGGCACCGTTGCTGCTCAGCAGCCTGCGTCAGTTGCTGGAGCAGCAGAGCAGCGTCTCCACTTTGGAGCTGCTGCGGGCCCTGCCGGTAGCCAGCGTCACCCTGCGCCTCGATGGGGCGCTGCAGCTGGCCGGCCAGTGGCGCAGCCAGCTGCAGCGTCAAAACACTGCCCTTGAGCGGTTGCGCCAGCTGCCCCTGCCCGGGCGTAGCTCCAGTCCTTTGGGGTTTACCAGCGCCGTGCGGCGCCAGCCCCAGCGTTTGCAGCTGCAGGTGCCCCATCGGGTGGCGCCCTTGCCGCTGGAGCTATGGCCTGCCCAGCAGGCCCGCCGTGGCCCTTGGCTGCTGCTGATGCCGGGTTTGGGCGGTAGCGCCGACCAGCTCAGCTGGCTGGCAGCTGCCCTGGCTGATCGGGGTTGGCCCGTCTTGGTGGTAGACCACCCCGGTAGCGATCAGCAGGCACTGCAGGCGTCGCTGCTTGGTGATGCACCGCCGCCCGGCGCCGAATCCCTGCCCCAGCGACTGGCAGACCTGCAGGCCGTGCTCGAGGCGAAGCGGGAGGGCCAGCTGCCGGCATTTGGTCCGGCGCCGGCGGGGGAGCAGGGGGTGGTGCTTGTGGGTCACTCGCTTGGTGGCCTGGCTGCGCTGATGGGGGCAGGCCTGGTGCCGGAGCGAGGCCTGGGTCGCCGCTGTGAGCTGGCCCTGGCGACCCTGCCGCTCACCAACCTGTCGCGGCTGCTGCAGTGCCAGCTGCCTCGGATCACCGGTGATGGCGACGCCAGCGCTGGCCCCGTGCGTCCCCAGGCCACGCCCTTGCTGGGAGTGGTTGCTTTCAATGGTTTTGGCAGCCTGCTTTGGCCCCACCGCGGCCTGCAAGACCTCAACGTGCCGGTGCTGCTGGTGGGCGGCAGTCTTGATCTAGTAACCCCACCGGTGCAGGAGCAGCTGGCCGTGTTTGTTGGGGCCCGTCATCCCTACAGCCGGCTGGTGTTGGTGGAGGGTGCCAGCCATTTCTCACCGGTGCGAATCGACAACCGGGGCGAAGCCTTGTTTCGACTCGGCGAGGAGCTGGTGGGCATCGAGCCCCTCAAGGTGCAGGCGCTGCTGCTCAACCTCACCAGCGAATTTCTGCAGGGTTTTGAGCACCCATTGCTGCTCTCCCCTCAGCGCCGCGAACAGGATGGCGTCCGGGCCTACGTGCTCGATCGCAACCAGGCGCGCCGCTGGCAGGGGTTGCTGCCGGCGGAGTGAGCGTCAGCGGCTGGCTTGCAGCAAGGTACAGAGCTGGCTGGGGTTGATCCGCTCGATTCCATCGCCGATGCCGTAATGCTCGTCACCGGCGTAAACCAGGAAGCTCCGCTGCGGCTGCAGGTCGGCCCGGGCCTGGTGGAAACCCTTGCCTGGTTTCGCGGCCAGGCCGCGTTTCACCTCGATCGCCCAGCGCTCGGGCCCAGGCAGATCCAGCACCAGGTCCATTTCAGCTCCGGCAGCGCTGCGGTAGAAGCAAGCCTGTGTGCGCTCGGGAGCGACGCTGAGCAGCTGCTCGATCACGAAGCCCTCCCAGCTGCCGCCGGCCACGGGGTGGCCCAGGACCGCTTCCCGGTTGTCCAGTCCCAGCAGGGTGTGCAGCACGCCACTGTCCCGCACGTACACCTTTGGTGATTTCACCAGCCGCTTGCCGGTGTTGCTGTGGAATGGTGGCAGCCGTCGCACCAGCAGCAGGTCAACCAGCAGATCTAGGTAGCGAGCGGCCGTTTTGCCATCCACTCCCAGCCCCCGGCCCAGCTGGGCGGTGTTTAAGAGGCCTCCCTGGTCGTGGGCAAGCATGGTCCAGAAGCGCCGCAGAGTTTCCGCTGGGATCCGAGCACCGAGCTGGGGAATGTCCCGCTCCAGATAGGTGCGAATGAAGTTGCTGCGCCAGATCACGCTGCCGGGTTCATCGCCGGCCAGAAAGCTCTCCGGAAAGCCGCCGCGAATCCAAAGCTGCTCCTGCTGCGGCGCTCCCACCTCCAGCAGGTTGAAACCCTCCAGTTGCAGATAGGCGATCCTTCCCGCCAGTGATTCGCTCGATTGGCGCAGCAGATCCAGGGAGGCGGAACCCAGCAGCAGAAAGCGATGGCTCCGCCGGCCGCCGCGGCGGCCCTGGTCGATCAGGCCTCGCAGCACGGCAAACAGCTCGGGCAGCCGTTGCACCTCATCGAGGATCACCAGCTTGTCGGCATGGCTGCTGAGATACAGCTCGGGGTCGCTCAATCTGGCTCGGTCGCCTGGCGATTCCAGATCGAGATAGAGACTCAGTTGATCAGCGGCGATCTGTTCCGCGAGGGTCGTTTTGCCCACCTGCCTGGGGCCCAGCAGAGCTACGGCGGGAAACTGATTCAGCCGCTCGCGCACCAAGGTGAGCTTCTGCCGCTGCAGCACGGTCTTCCCCCTTCGCACTATTTATCCTTGCATTTCAGGAGCACGGCTCCCGATTTGCAAGGATCTTTTTGCAGATTTAAGGCTGGGGTTTAAGTCTGGGGTTTAAGGCTCAGAGTTAAGGCTCAGAACTTGATGCGCGGATCGAGCACGGCCACCAGCAGATCCACCAGCACTGTCACCAGCACCACCAGGCCGGCTACGACCACCACAATCCCCTGCACCAGCGGGTAGTCGCGCTGGCCGATCGCTTCCTGCAGCCGGAAGGCGATGCCGGGCCAGGAGTAGGTGATCTCGATCAGCAGCGCTCCGCCGATCAGGGAGGCCACGGTTATGCCCGTGATCGTGAGCACAGGCAGCAGGGCATTGGGCAGGGCATGGCGCAGCACAACCCGGGCCTCGCCCAGGCCGCGGCTGCGGGCTGCTTCCACGTAGTCGGAGCCGAGGGCGCGGCGCAGATTGAGCCGCAGCGCATTGGCAAAGATGCCGCTGAGCAGCAGGCCCAGGGTGGCCGCCGGCAGCACTAGATGGCGCACACTGCCAAGCAACTGTTTCCAATCGCCCGTGGCCAGGCCACCGCGCAGGCTGTCGAGCAGGTAGAAGCCGGAGCCTGCCGGTGGCAGCAAGGTGGGCGGGAAGCGGCCCCCCACCGGCAGCCAGCCCAGCCACACCGCAAACACCAGCTGCACCACCATCGCAGCCCAGAAGGGCGGTAGGGCATAGGTGCCGATGCCGTAGAGCCGGCCGGCCAGATCAAGCTTGCCTTCGGGTCGGGCAATGCCAGAGAAACCCACCGCCAGCCCGATGGCAGCAGCCAGCAGCAGGGCCACCACCCCCAGCTCTATAGAGGCCGGCAGGCTTTGGCGAATCACTTCCGTCACCGGTTCCTGGTTGGTGAGCGAGGCGCCTAGGTCGCCATGCAGCAATTTGCCCAGGAAGCTGCCGTATTGATGCAGCAATGGTTGATCAAGGCCCAGCTGGGCCCGCAGCGCTGTGCGGGCGCTTTCGGGAGCGCGGGTGCCGAGCAGGGCATCGATCGGATCCCCTGGCGCCACCCGCAGCAGCAGGAACACCAGGCTGGCGATCAGCCACAACATCAATGGCGCCAGGGCTAGCCGGGCGGCCAGATAGCGCAATAGGGTCCGGCGGCGGCTCATGGTTTGGTGGTCCCGCGGCGGGTCGGATTGCGGGTGAGCTCCTGCAGCAGCAGGCGGCCGGAGCCATCAAAACGGGGCTGGCTGACGCTGGGCTGGGCCCAGGCCCGCGGTGCCACCAGCCACACCGGCAGGTAGGGGTTGGCGGCGGCGGTTTGGCGCTGGATGCGGCGTAACAGGGCGGCGCGGGCGGGGCCGGCCAGGGAGGCACTGAGCTCGAGATCTTGTTGCAGCCCGGGTTTGGCCCAGAAACTGCCACTGGCGGCGCTGGCCCCCCTGAGACAGCGCTCACCGCGGGCCTCCTCACAGCCCAGCAAGGGCACTAGGTAGTTGTCGGCGTCGGGAAAGTCGCCCATCCACTCCAGCAGGATCAGGGGGAAGGCCCCCTCGCCTAGCTGGCGGTAAGCGGTGGTGGCCTCCATGCCGGTCACCTCGAGCTCAACGCAATCGCCCAGATCTTGCCGCAGTTGGGCCTGCCAGGTGAGAGCAAACATCCGGTCGGCGGGAATGTTGGAGCGGAAGGTGAGCGGCAGGGTGAGGCGCTTGCCCTGGCAGTAGCCGGCCTGGCGGTAGAGCTGGCGTGCTCGGGCCGGGTTGTAACTGGGCCAGGCCTGGGGATCGGAGCCCTTGAGGCTGGGGGGCACCAGATCGCGCAGGGGCGGCCGCAGGCCCAGGGTCACCCGGCGGCTGATTGTGCTGCGATCGAGGCTGTAGGCAACCGCTTGGCGCAGCCGGGGATCGTTGAGGGGCGGCTGGTCGGTAAGCAGGGTGAGGTAGCCGATCTCCAGTGCCGGACCGCTGCCCTCCCGCAAGCTCCCCATCGCCGCCTGGCGTTGCAGGGCGGCCTGCTGGTCGATTTCGAGGCTGGTCGAGAGCAGCACATCCACCTCGCCGCTTTGCAGGGCGCCGTAGAGGGCGGTGGAATTACTGAGCGACACCAGGTCGATGCCGCCATTGGCGGGTTTGGGCCCCCAATACCCGGCAAACGGCTCTAAGCGTTGCTGCTGGCCTGTGAAAAAGCTGAGCCGGTAGGGCCCGGTGCCCACGAAGCGGTCGTTGAGGAAGCGGTCGCGGTGGCCTTTGTAGGCGATGGGGGAGAGGGGTGTGAGGTTTACGGCGCTGAGCAGCTCTGCCAAGGCGCTGAAGGGGCGCTTGAGCGTCAGCTCGATTGTGTAGGGCCCCACGGCCCGCGCGGCGCTTACCCGATCGCCCAGCAGGTAGCTGAGCTTGCCGATGGCCAGGAAGCGCTCCAGGCTGAACACCATGGCCGCGGCATTGAACGGCGTGCCGTCGTGGAAGCGCACGCCCTGGCGCAGCTCCACCAAAGCCGTGAGACCGTCTGCGCTCAGGCGGGGTAGGGCAACTGCCAGGCGCGGCTCCAGCTGGCCGCTGGCATTGATGGCGTAGAGCGGATCGCCGATCGCGCTCAGTAGCTGCATGGCGCCGAAGGTGTAGGCGCCGCCTGGATCAACCGTGTCGATGCGGTTTTTGCTGGCAACTACCAGCCGGTTGGCCGACGCCTCCTGCTTGGGCCGGCAGCCGGAGAGAGCCAGGCCAGTTGCCAGGCTGCTGATCAGCAGGGCTGCGGCCAGGGTTTGGGTCAGCCGCAGAGCGCGGGGCAAGGGGCGGCCGTCAAATCAATGCCATTCAAGAACGCCGGGGCCAGGCAGGGCGCACCTGCTGCAGGGAAATTTCAAACACTTCAGAGCCCTGTCGCGCCAGGGGCCAGCGGCGCAGCCAGCAGCGGTCGTGGTGGTCGTCGATGCCGATTACTTGATAGAGCTGCTCATCGCTTTCCAGTTGCACACAGGCGCCCTGATGAAGGCTGACTGTGGACAAGGTCGGGGCACTGGAGCAGGTGGGGCCGTTCATGGGGTTAGGAGCTAACTGATTGGAGCTGAATGGACTGATGCTGCGAGGGGTAGGAGCTGAAAACTGTTCCTCTCGCTACAAACATCGGCCCGGGTGTGGATCTCGACAAGGCTCGCCTCAGGAGCTGGTCCCGCCAGATCGGACCCCGCTGGGGCCTTAAGGATTGCTTTCGATTTATCCAACCACCTTGGACTGCCGCTGTCCCCGTTGGCCAGTTAGTGGCGATTTAGAGACCTGATGGCGGCGATCAGCCGCGTTGCTACAGGGTGCGCAGGCAGGCGGCCACGGTCTGAACGTCTGACAGGGCTTCGATTGCCGCCAGGGCCTGGCGGAAATTGGCTTCGCAAACATCGTGGGTGATCACCACGATTTCGGCGTCGCCGGCGCTCTGGGTTTCGAACTGCACAATCGATTGGATCGACACCCCCGTTTCACCGAAGCAGGTGCCGATGGCTCCGATCACGCCGGCCCGGTCGCTAGTGCGCAGCCGCACGTAATTGCGGTGGCTGGTTACGGAACTCTCAACCAGGCGGCAGGAGCGCCAGCTGCCGGCGGCCAGCAGGGGATCAAGGCGGGCCTGGCTGCTGTCGCCGGTGGCCTTGCGGATGCCGGCGATGTTGAGAATGTCGGCTACCACCGCCGATGCGGTGGGCCCCGCTCCAGCCCCGGGCCCATAGAACATCACCTGGCCCACGGGATCTCCCTCCACCAGGATCGCGTTGTTGACCCCGTTCACGCCGGCCAGTGGATGGCTTTTGGGTAGCAGAGTGGGATGGACGCGCACGTCGAGCAGCTGCTCGACCTCGTCGCTGGGCATGGCCTGGGCTACGGCCAGCAGCTTCACCACGTAGCCCAGTTGGGCGGCGTAAGCGATGTCGCGGGCTTCGAGCTGGTCGATCCCCTCTGTTGGGATGGCCTCCCGGGGCACCGATCCGCCGTAGGCCAGGCCAGCCAGGATGGCAATCTTGTCGGCGGCATCCCCCCCCTGCACATCAGCGGCGGGGTCGGCTTCGGCGTAGCCCAGCCGCTGGGCCTCGGCCAGCACGTCGGCGTAGGCGGCGCCCTCTGCCGCCATGCGACTGAGGATGTAATTGGTGGTGCCGTTGATGATGCCGCTCACCCGCTGGATGCGATTACCGCCCAGGGACTGCTTCAGGGGCTCGATGATCGGGATGCCGCCACCCACTGCAGCTTCGATCAGCACGTAAACCCCACTGCGGGCGGCGGCGGCGGCGATCTCCTCGCCATAGCGCGCAATCACGGCCTTGTTGGCGGTTACTACCGGTTTGCCGGCCGCAATCGCCCGCAGGATCAGGGAGCGGGCCGGCTCCAGGCCGCCCATCACCTCAACGACGATGTCCACGGCCGGATCGTCGATCACCGCCTCGGGGCTGGTGCTCAGCAGTTCAGCCGCCAGCTCCACCGGCCTGGGGCGGCTGAGATCGCGCACGGCCACCCGGCGCAGCTCCAGCTCCGCCACCAGCGGATGGCGCCCCTCCGGGCTGGCCAGGATCGCCGCCACGCCGGCTCCCACCGTGCCCAGCCCCAACAAGCCGATGCCGATGGTCATGCGCCGCAACCCTGCAAACCTCCCATCCTAGAAATCTGCGGGCCGGATCAGCCCGCTGCCTCGGTCGCCGGGTCGGCGGGGCTCTCCAGCAGGCTCCGGGCCTGGGCCTGCATCATCTTGAAGATGTTGAGGAAGCCATTGGCCCGGGAGGGCGTCAGGCTGCCTTGCAGGCCGGTGCCGGCGATGAAGGCTGGATCGATCGCTACCACCTCGGCCGGGGTCAGCCCTTCCAGCCCTTCGATCAGCAGGGCCAGCAGCCCCTTGGTGATCGCCGCATCGCTATCCCCCTGCCAGTGGAGCCGGCCCTCCTGCAGCAGGCCCACCACATGCACCTGGGAGACGCAGCCCCGCACCTTGTAGGCCTCCTGCCGGAAAGGCTCGGGTAGGGGCTCCAGTTTTTTCGCCAGCCAGAGCACGTACTCATAGCGGCGCTTCGGATCGCTGGTGCTGCCGAGGCGCTCGACGATCCGGTCGAGGGCGGCGCTGCCGGTGCTCACGGGGATGGGGGCTTGGGGATTGGGGCGTTGTTTCAGGGACGCTGGCGGCGCATCAGCAGGCCAGAGGCGGCTCCCAGCAGCCCCAACAGGCCCACGCTGCCCAGATGGCGCAGCGCTACAAAAGGCCCGGTTTCGCTGTGGCTGATGGCGGCGGCGGACTGGGGCCGGCTGGGAGGCAGTTCCAGGTAGTCCTTGTGGCCGGGGCCGGCTTCGATCTGGATCTCCCAGTCGGCCTGGGCCTGGGCTGGCAGCTGGAAGGTGAGCTTGCCCGCCGCATCGGTGCGGCCCAGCTGGATGGGCTCAGCACCGGGCACGATCAGGCGCACCTTGGCGTCGGCGGCGGGCAGGCCACTGGAATAGTGGCTCTCGAGGCCGGCGGAGAGGTTGCCCAGCCGTTGCAGGCTGGATTCAAGGCCGTGGGCCCGGGCGCCGGAGGGGAGCAGCAACAGGCCGGCGGAGCCCAGCAGCAGGGGCAGCAGAAGACGGGACATGGGCCGTGGATTCAGGAGGCGCTCCAGCGACTATCGCTGCTTTTGCCGGCCTGCACCATCCGGGCGATCGAGCCGACCATCATCGACAGCGCATCCGGGGCTTCGCCGCGCACCTGCAGCTCGGCCGCCAGGATCCGCTCGGAGGCGGTGCGGGGCCGGCCTTCGCTTTCGAGATGGCGGCGCTCCAGGCCGGCGGGGGTGTGGTCGAGACTCCGCAGGGCCTGGTTCTGCAGCGCGGTCAGGTCCAAAGGGGGCGAAGTCGTTGCTGTCTGGGATCTTGGCAAATCACCGCCGCAATGGAGAGCCCAGGGCGGCACCGTTACAAGCTTGCAATGTTGGCGGCGGCGATCCGGTGCAGGCCGCACTCATCGAGCCAGCCCGCGAAGGGCACATCCCAGCCATCGCGGGGCAGGGCCTCGACGACGCAGGCGGCGGGCAGCACCGCCAGGGCCGGCACCGCCCGCCAGGCCGGCTCGGCGCGCAGCCGGTCGTACCAGCCGCCGCCGTAGCCCAGGCGAGTCCCGCGGCGATCGATCGCCAGGGCCGGCACCAGCAGCAGGCCCAGGGCGTCTGGGTGGAGCTCGGCTGCCGGCCGGGTTGGCGCATCGCTGGCCGGGGGGGCGGGGATGCCGCAGTGATCTGGAGCCAGGGGATCGCCGGGGTGCCAGGGGCGGTAGAGCAGCCGCGGCGGCTGCGGTCCGTCGCCGCACACTGCCGGCAACGCCAGGGGCAGATCCAGGGCCGCCAGGGGGCGCAGATCCACCTCCCCCGCCAGGGGCCAGTAGATCCCCAGCCGCCGGCCCGGCGGCAACAGGGCCGGCAGCTCCCGGCGCGCTACCGCCAGGATCAGGGCCTCGCTGTCGGCCAGTGCGGCCAGCCGCAGCGCCCGGAACTGTCGCCGCAGCCGGCCCTTTTCGGCGGCCCTGGCCGCTGACTGGTTCATCGCTGGAACCAGCCCGTCAGCGCCACCGCCAAGGCATCGGCGGCGTCATCGGGGCGGGGGGGCTGGTCGAGAGCGAGTTCGCGCATCACCGCATCGAGCACCGCCTCCTTGTCGGCGTGGCCGTGGCCGGCGACGGCCAGTTTGATCTGCATCGGCGGGTATTCCACCACCGGAATCTTGAAGCGGGCCAGGGTCATGATCAGCACGCCCCGGGCCTGCACCACGGCGATCGTGTTGCTGGAGCGATAAAAGAAAAACTTTTCCACCGCCGCCAGATCGGGCCGCCAGCGGCGGATCAAGGAGCGCAGATCGGCGGCAATCTCCACCATGCGGTCGCCTTCGCTGCGGCCAGCCTCGGTGCGGATCATGCCGCAATCGAGCAGCCGCTGGCTGCCCGCACCCCCAGTCGCGCTTCGCTCCTGCACCTCGATCACGCCGTAGCCCACCCGGGCCAGGCCGGGGTCGATGCCGAGGATGATCATCGCGGTGGGGCTGTGGCGTGGGGGGCTGTGACGTGGAAGCCGTGGCGTGGCAGCCGTGGCGTGACAGTGGGCGCCTGGCGGACGATCGCACGGCAGCACCACAGTGAGAACGCCGTCATGGGGCCATCCAGCCGGCGGAGGGAACGCAGCTTGAGCGAGGGGATGCAGCAGCGAGGCCCAGACCGGGCAGGTGCACGCCCCATCCTGGGTCGAATCCCGGCTCGGACTCGGTTGAAGACCCTGAAACCCACCATTCCGGCCAGCCCCCGAACCACCAGCCGGTCGACCTCTGCTCAGGCACGGTCCCGAAGCAGCACAGCCAACCGTGGGGATGGCGTGCCCGGCAGGCGGAGAAGAGAGGCCGGCGCCCCTCGAAAACCCGGCC